>JAISFI010000021.1 GCA_031263685.1 Dysgonamonadaceae bacterium
TAATCTTAATATTTGTTAGTAAAATACACGGCTTTATGATAAGCGCTCACAGATTTTACTTAACTGGTGGTATACTTTTCAAGTATTTTAGTGGACTACTTTTCAATTATATTATACAAAAAATCGCCTTACCTCTTGTGGAGATAAAGCGATTTAATTAAAAAAGAAAATTTTAGGCTATCTCGCCAGGCCGCAAAGATAACACGAAGTTTTTGGGAATCCAAAAAATTTGCGGTTGTTTTGCTGCTCCGGGTTTTATTATTCTATTTTATTAAACACACAGGCAAAGTCTCCGTTCATGTAGCCATACAGTCCGTCCGGCATGACCACAAAGATTTCTCCCGTATCTTCGACAAATTGAAAGGCGTTTCTTCCGTCAATGTTTAACTTAATCAATTTCATTGCGTCTCCATAAGAAGTTTTTGAATACTGGTCGGCCATATAGTAGGATGAGCCTTTTATATAGATTACCGTTATTGCTCCTCCTGCCATTTCCCATTTCCCAATGATTTTGCAGTTCTTCCAGGGTGCATTGCCAGCAGATTCTTTTACAGGCTCGACATAGTTGATTTGAGTTGATTTTGTGTCCGGTGCTCTTTCCGAGATGGCATAATTAAGCCCGTTCAGGCTCATGCCTTTCAGATAAAAAGACACAAAAATGTACTTGATATTGTCTTTGTCTGTCTGTGCAATATAGTCGGCAATCAAATCAAGTGCGGGTTTACCGTATTGAGAGCCGATAATTACCGTGTATGTAGCTTTCTTGATGCCGTTAAATTCGGAAACTTTTCTGCGGTATACATCAAAATCGTATACGGGTTTTATTGCCGGTTCGGGTTTTGCTTCCGGTTCAGGCAAAACTGAAGGCGGTGGAACAGTGTCGAAAATAACAAGTGTTTCTTCTTCTGTTGTTTTTACTGTCGGCGCTTCCTTTGTTGCTGCCTCATCCCGATAACTGGAGATGTCATTTATTTTCTTCCAATATTCGGAATTTTTGTCTTTGTGTTTATTGCAACTACAAAACACACTGCATAATACGCATAATACAATTGATAAATTTTTCATATTGATAAAATTAGTTTCTAACTTAATACTGCTTATCTCGTTACTGTCGTGTAGCCGCAATACAAATCTCCATTAGCTATCGCGCAGATTTTTGGAGCTTTTGACGCACTTTTTCAAAAAGTATATCTATATCTATCTCTATTCTTTTAAAGAGACTTTTTGTGCTTCCTCTTTTGCAAGCCGTTCTTTTATAAGCCGTACATGCTCTCCAATAGCTGTGTTTACATCCAGTTGCTTGTCGTATACGAGTCTCAGGTACTTGTCGGTCATTGAAGCGTGGTCTGACATACTGAGGCCATTTAAAGTTGCGGTGCTTGCAATGAATTTATCATTTGCCTCAGTACATTCTTTTATTTTATCATGTTCATTTTGCATATATATAACAGCACCAACACTACACAGCACAAGTAATACAATTGATAAATTTTTCATACTCTATAAATTAATGATAAGAAAACGAACTTTCCGGTAAAATTGCCCGGAGTATACCGCCGGGAATGGCAAAAAATAAAAAAGGAATAAGAAAAAACAAAATAGCATACGCAAAAGGGGTAGAAGGCTTAAACCTCTCTTTAACATAATCCCTTCTCATTGAGTACACTGTGAGAATAGGAATTGGCCATGTAAACATAGACAGGAAAAGTCCCAGCATAAACGGCGCTCTTCCCAGAACCGGTAAAAGTATCGGCGCTCCGTAAGCAACTCCCGGCACAAACGCGAAGACAGGGATAAGAGACACAAACATTCTATACACATTTCTTTTCGTTTTTGTGTCAAGTGTGAAGCCCTCTTTTTTCTCCCGCATTTTTCTTGTTTGTGTTTCTTCCAATTGAAAGTCCTGCAAGGAAGATTTATCCAAGCCATGCTGGTTCAGGAAAGAAACGGCGAGTTCTTCGTCCTGTTCAGGGCTGCCTTCCGTATTTTCGCCAAAATCCCAGCCATTCATTTGCCTGTGCCTGGCAAACCAGCTTTCCATAGAATTTGGCAGAGCTGCGTGTGGGTGAACATCGGACGGCTGATATGCGTCTGTTGACCACTGAGAGCTGTAAACTTTTACATGCGGGTTTTGCCTCCAAAATGCGATTTCCATAAGTTCCATCTCGTCATCTTCCGAAATTTCCAGATATGTGTCCCGTATTGGGATCTTAAACACATCCTCGTATCCGGCATACAGCGGTATTGCGTCAAATTTGAACCCGTCTGTTTCCCGCAACTCATGGGTGTCTTTGAAAAATTTGATGATACTGTTGATTTCTGCTTTCGTAATATCCTTTTTATAGAATTTCCGCAACCATTCACCAGCTTTATTGTTGGCTTTTGCTTCAAATATCCAGTAGATAAACAGCCGCTCCGTTGACGAATCCATGCTTAAAACAGATTTGTCGCCTATTTCCATTTCAAATGGGACATTGTTTCTCGAAATCATTGATACGCGGATTCCAGCCCTTTTCAGGAGCATGTATGTGCTTGCGCTTACTCGCATCTCTTCTGCCACGTCCAATTCTGCAATTGTCTGGTCGCGCATCCGATCTGTTGTTTCCCAATGATATTTTATCTCTCTTAACGATGGGGTTTTTCTGTAAATCATATCGTGCTTGCCGTTTGTTCTATGTCCGATTTAATACTGTCTATCTTGTCTATCAGGATGTCGATAGCATCTATCGCTGCCATCATCCTGTCTCCGCGGGCAGAGTTCTGAAATCCTTCCGGCATTGAGTCGAAAGCGTCCTGCTCATCGGACTTTACTGTTTCCAGCGCGTCGATGGCGTCGTCTAAAAGATACGCTGCATCGCGTAATTCATCTCTTCTTTCCCTGTTCATTTTCCCTTGCTGTTTAATATTGTTCGCAAAAATACATCTTTAATCATAAGTTTCAAAATAAAATGATAATTATTGTATATTATTTTACCGAATAACAATCTCCCGACTCGATGAACTCCTTGATTTCGTTTTCCGTCCAGTTCTTCTTGAAAAATTCCCCCTGCGGATACGAGCGGTACTTGCTGACCGGTGTCCTGTTTTGATCGTAAATTCTGATGGTGTACGTTCCGCTTATCCTGTTTGTCTTAATCCTGTAAAACAGTTTTTCTGCTTGCTTCATTTTTGTTCTGTTTTTAAGTGAAAAAATACCGGAGGCTTTGGGTGCGCCTCCGGTTGATTACTGTGTTTATGCTACATCAACGTAATAGTCGGATTGCCTGTATCGGTCTATAAGCACTTTTATATATTCATCTGTCGCTTTTAACTGGCTCTCAAATGCCCACAGCAATTCGGCACATGCACGAAAATATTGCCCCTCTTCAGGAGAAGCGGACGGGATGGGATCGAGAGACTGGTTTTCATTGCGGCTGTCATACAATACATCTTTATAATTTTGATACAGCAACCGGATGCTGTCCTTTATCCCGATCATCGTTTCTATTACGGAAACAATCTTCGGTTTGCCTGACAGGTGCGTGTTTGCCGGCGCTTCAGGTTGCTTCAACGAGTCTGCCAATTCGCCAAAAACCACCACTTTCCCATCTATTTTTAATTTGGTGTCGCGGCTGATTTCAATAATCCCAGTATCTTTTTTGTTGTCGATGAACGGCAGCTCGTTGCCGGAAGTTGCCATCTTCCTGCTTTTTTGAGGCTGCCTTGCCCTTTTAATTTTTCGGCTTTTGCGTTCTTGTGCAATTTGCGAAAGTATTTTGAAAAGCAACTCATAGCTTACCGGCTGTTTAGGGTTTTTGAATACATACTCCGCAGCTACCCAATGTCCGTCGATTTTCTGTTCGCTGTTACCAACTCTTTGCAAAGCACCTTCTCTATCTAAAAGAGTAGGAATATATCTATTATTATGAACACCTTCCTCTTTCAATATCTGCCCTAAAACACCTTTTGTAAACTGAAGAGCGCCATGTTTCTTCATGAGGTCGTTTATTTTATCTGCAATCTCTTTCGCTTTTTTCTCTCTCCATGCGCTGTGGCTGTCGCGGCAATACGGAAAATCTTTATCTTCTGATATTGCCGGCGTACCTGCCTGCAACTCCTTTGATTTTTCGCGGGCGTATTTTGCACTGTTTAGACGAGTGACAAATAAAGATATGTCGAAAAACACCGAACACTGTATTTTGCGTCGGGGATTAGCAAACACATACGCTTCCGCCACTAAGTGGCGATCCCCAACGGACACGTCTTTGGTTCGCGTTAAAATCTTCTTTTCTATTAAAAAATCAGGCAGAGCAAAATAGTAAGAGGTGCCTTTAAGCTCATTTCTTAATTGCGTTTTTGTTACAGGGATTTCACCATGCTGTTCTCTGTACGTGTTTACCCGTTTAGCGATCTCCTTCGCTACTTCGATTTTGTCTTTATTCATAATTTTGTTTATTTATAGTACTTACTTCATATACATTGATCTCTAACTGGAAATCGCCAACCGGCTTCAGTTCGCCATCCATTTCACGCCAAACGTCCACAATGTCTCGGTCCGTGATTTCCTTCGCATTTGGATTTTCAATATCCATTATTGCCTTAATGACCACTTTTCTTTTTGCCATAATTTATTCCATATTAATGTTACTCACTTCGCGTATCTCTGTTTCCAACTGGAAATCGCCAACCGGTTCAAAGTTGTAATCCATTTCGTCGATAATGTTTGCGACGTCTTCGTTTGTAATTTCGTTCACATTTGGATTTTCTATGTCCACTCTTACCTTAATAATTACTGCTCTTTTTGCCATTTTGTCTGTATTTAATGTTAAAACCATTTTAATATTCGCGAATTTTCCCAATAAAAAGTGTATTCCGGATAAAATTTATTCAGGGTCGACAGCATTTTGTCGTTTGCCGGATGCTTTGCGACGAATAAATGATCGGGATACACACAGAAATCACGTTTCTGCTTCAGTTTTTCGCTTGACAGGAACGATTTTAGAAAATCCTTAATGGGGACTTTTGGGGGTTCTTCTTTCATTTTTGTTGTAATTAAGCCCTCCCCTGAAAAGAAGAGGGGTGATTGTTTACTGTTCATGTTGTTTTTTGTTAATTGATGGATTCCAGCTGCTTCATAACGGATTCTATTTCACAGTAGGCGATTGCGTGACATCCGGAAATCAGAATATCGTTCTGAAATGCTTTGATTTCCCATGTTGCATTGAACGCGGATACGCTTTCGGAATTTTCTACAAATTCTTTCTGATGGTTGTGCCACAGGCGGATAACAGTCCAAAGACGCTTACATTCGGCGGCGCTGATCCGTATTCCCTTAGATGTTTCGACGACTCCGTTAACGACTCTCAGCAATACGTTTCCACCATGGAAAAATGATGCTCCACAATTGTACGGAATCCTGTCTTTGAGGTTTTCGTGCCACAGCTGACGGATACCTTCATCCCCCTTTGCCTCCAGTTTTTTGATATAATCCGCTTTTTCGGCAAGCAATTTTACCCGTTCCTGTCTGGCTATTTCCTCAAGTCTTCGCTCCTCGCCTCTCCGGATTTCCCATTCTTCGTATTCACGGGTTTTTAACTGGAAATATTCAAGCATCCACTGCTTTTTGCTGTTTCTCCATGCAGCCTGTTCTTCCGGGGAAAGGGCGCAGTATTCATCGTATTCTGCGTTACTTATAAACTTCGGATCATGCCAGTATTGAATCTGAACGGTAACTCCGTTGTGAGAGAATATTTTATTTCCAGCTTCATCTTTTTGACGCCATTCGCTGCCGTACATAGAAAATCCTGTAAGACCGCAGTGCCTTTCAAGTCTTCGTATGGCGTACTGCCTGCGGTCGTTGTGAGCTTTTCTTTCTGCGTTTTCCATATTTATACGGAAATTTTCCTGCTTTGTTTTCAGGAGAAATGCAACATAATCGCCGGCTTTGCGGTGTTTGGTGACGGTTTCCATGTTGAATTTTCCTTCGGCTGTTCCTTTTATGGCATGTATGCCAAATGCTGGTGGGCGTTTGGTGGATAAGTAGGGATGCCAGTAATCGCCATAAATTTGAGATGAAAAACCCAGCTTGAATTTCAGTTCCCGTATATATCTTGCATTTCTTATGCCTTTCGTTCGTTCTGTGTAGCGGTCGTATGTGCCGTCTCCACAGATGGCGTCGAGCATTTGTGAGAGTTTGATACGGGTGCGGTCGTTGCTTCGGAGAAGGCGAACCATTGTCCGCATTTTTTTTGGGTCGTCCACGTCATACTTTTGGTAATCCGCATTGCAGAGTTTTTCCAGTTTGCTTAATGTTGTACATTTCATACATTCAACGAACTTTTTCGCTTCATTCCACCAGTAAAGAGAGGCTGTCTCCGGGCAAAGAGAGGCTGTTGTTTTGAAATCCTCAAACCAGCAGAGTTGCTTTTTAAGGTATTTGCAAACCAGCCGCATTTGATCAGCTTCACTAAAGCCGTAAAGTCCGCTCCAATGACCCAGAAACTGTCCACACGATGCGCTGAATTTATGGGCGCCGACGGGGATAGCGCCGTATGCGGCATACTGATGCTTGATCGTAGAACGTGACCAGCTCCCGGTATTGAGAAGATAGACGGGCGTTCCGTCCTCCAGGTGGTATATTTCACCGATTACGGTACTGTAAGAATAAATTTTGTTGCCTTCAAAACTAATATTACTGCTCTTTCCACAGCTTTTTAACTGATGCGCCCATTGGTGGGCAATTTGTTGTGTTGTCATAATCCTTTGTTATTTAATTAATTGTTTGACTGTATTTTATTATTCAACTTCAATGGTGTAGAAACAGGGCGCTCCGCAGTCGCATGAGTCGGTTGGGTATGAACTGAGGGCGTCTTCTACCTGTTCGATTGAGGAGACTTTGATGCCGGTGTATTCGGATACGTATTCAAACAGAGACCGTTTTGTTTCAAAGTATTCGGTGCCTTCTTTCATTTGCAGGACAAACCGGTCGGTGAAATATTTTCCTTCCCTGTCGTTTGTCGCGTAATGTCCGTTGCCGGTTTCTTCCGAATAGAAATAGTACCGGAGCGATGTGTATTTATCGCAAACAAATTTCCAGACGTCGGCTTTTTCGTCCCATGCGGCTTCTACGTTGAAGGTGAGTTTGTTGTCTCCTTCGATGTATTCGAGGTCGCTGAAGTCGCCCCTGCAACTGATTTTCGTATGGTCTCCACCAAAAAGGGTGACTGCGTTTCCGAGCCAGTTTGTGCCAAAATCGTTTTTGACCGGATGTTTGGATTTTTCCAGTGACATCAGCTTTTCGGCCAGGTCTTTAACTTCTTCCTTATCTCCTTCGATAACATAATTTGCAAAACACCAGTTAGGCATAATTTTTGTGCTAATTTTACGTGTTGCGCTCACGTTTTTGTTTGTTGATAATTATTCGGAAGGCTCCGTTACAAAATATTCTCCGATTTCCATCTGTTCGATTTCAGGGAAATCAAATTCGGGCTGGGAGAAATCGGCGGTTGCTACTATGGCGTTCATTCTTGCCTTTGCTTCTTCATGTGAAGTGGCCTGGATGTAGAAATCCAGGGTGAGGGATGCGGGGTATAGCATAAATTCATCTTTTAATATGTTTCTATTTTTTCTTCTAATTTAAATTCAATGCCTTCGGGAAGCTGTGAGTAGTCTACTCTTTCCAGAAAGTCGATAAATGCTTCCTGTGTTATTCTGTCATAGCAACTCCCGCTTTTCCAATTAAATACGGCTGTGTTGCTGTGATTGTAATAGATAAAATTATCGTCGGACAGGCCGGATTTCACCACATACAGACGTATCTGTAACTCGTTCCGGATTTTTTCAATTTTTCTTTGGGCTTCTGCGTTTAATTCGGCAATTCGTTTTTGTTTCTTTGCTTCCCGTGCCGACAACGCCCTGTTCTGTATTTGTTCCGGTGAGTAATAGCCTGCATCAATGCGGCTTTGGATAAGTGTTTTTGTTTGTTCGGAGAGCGGGGCAATGTTATTTTTTATTGAATTTGCTTTAAACGTTTGGCCGGTTAAGTCCTCCAAAATTTGGATTGCTTCCTGCGCTTCCTTCTCCCATTTTGCAACAATGCCAAGTGCATACAGCTGGTAATGAAGTATGTCCTTATCGTCGCAAGCGGACAGTACGGCAAATTCTTCGTCACTGATGCGCAAATATGCTTTGGCTGAATCGGATGTTTTTTTGCCGGACTGATAATTTTGAATATGGTAGAATCCGTTTTCGACGGCATACATCGGAACACCCCGGTAATCGCTTAAATGCAGGTCGGCAAATATTTTAAACTCCGGCCAGTGCTTCAATATTTCTTCGTGACAGCAACCGCTACCAACTGTTTCGTAGTGGTCGTGTTGCATTTCGTATATGTGGGCCGTTAATCCAAAGTCCTGAATACCGTTATTATGATCGTCACTCAGGCAGATTTTCACCGTAATTTTCTCTCCCTCAAAAAGTTTTGTTGTTGAATAATGAAGTCCTTTTGTTTTTGTCATATATTCGCCCCGTGTACGGCGGGGGCTTGAATTTTCCCGTACATGTTTGTTATTTGTCCCAGTTTCCCAGTCTTTCGTAAATTGTGTTGATGTTCCCCCTTACCCTGTCTGGGTGAAGAAGTTGTGTGAACATTTTAACAATTTCTTCGTTGCTCATTTTGTCGATTTTCTCTTTCAAAGCCTCAATACCGGCAAAGAGATACAGGGACACAAGCGGCCCCTCCGCCATCAGGTCTTTGATGACAGAATCCAAATTTTTATACTGTTTCATATTATTTATCCCAGCTTTTTATTTTTTTGTAGATTTCGTTGATATTACACCTTATCCTGTCGGGATGAAGAAGTTGTGGGAACATTTCAGCAATTTCTTCTTCGCTCATTGTGTCGATTTTTTCTTTCAAAACCTTGATTCCGGCACAGAGATACATAGACACAAGTGGACCTCCCCACGTCAGATTTTTGATTTTGGGGTCTAAAATTTCATACTGTTTCATGCTATTTATTGTTAAAATGTCGCTTTACTAATCCTTCGAGATACATAGAGTTAAACCAATACCAAATTTCAATCTGAGAAGTTCCTGCTTCCCAAATATAGAAATCAACGGAGAGGCAATATTCGCCGGTGTCATCGAAGTCAAATGGTACATGTTGTAGCTCATCCCATATTTTATCAAGCTGTTCATCACAAAAAAGTCTCCTTAGCTTTTCCCTGTTCTCCATATTATTGCTTTGCTTTTACGAATTTCCCATCTTTCAGGCAGTACCACGTGTCGGGCAAAATGTTGACGTAATCAACTGCCGATGCTGCAAAATCAATGATATTTCCGTCATTGTCCCGGTTAACAAGTATCAGTACAGACCCTTCACCACCTTTCACTCTGCCGCCGGTGGAAGATATAGCTACCCCGTTTTTCTTTACGGAGGCAGCACCGCGATCGCCTGCGTTGGCAGCACCGCGATCGCCTGCGTTGGCAGCACCGCGATTGCCTGCGTTGGCAGCACCGCGATTGCCTGCGTAGGCAGCACCGCGATCGCCTGCGTTGGCAGCACCGTAATCGCCTGCGTTGGCAGCACCGTAATTGCCTGCGTCGTTTGTATCAGCCGATTCTATTTTGGATTTGAAGCCAAAATTTTCAAAGAAAGTAGAGACAGCGATTTTACAGATATGAACAATACTGATTTCGGTTTTTACAAACAGGCGCTTTGCTACCCTTTTGGAATCACCCTCTTTTTCGTCCGATACTTCATTGGCTTCTACTTCGCAAAAGCGATTCCCGTTTCCGGCTGGATAGTGGTTGAAAATGTCGTGCGGGTTTTCGCAGAAGTGCAGGCCGCTGTTGCAGAGAGAAATTTTTTCTTCGCGTTCATCTTTGCCGAGAGTGTACTGTTTGTCCCGGCATTTCAAATCTTTGTTGAACCCCTTAAACCCTTTTACGGGCCAATCTTTTTCTTTTTCCATGACTTTTCTTTTTATGAATATATTAGTTCCGTTTATTGATTTGTGGAGCGCTGGAATTGAATCCGGGTACCATGTTTCAGTATCGCGCCCCTTTTTCACAGTCAGGTTTTGGCTAAAAAGGAGTTTACAAAACCTGCGTCCGTTTCTATCCTCGCGGACAAATCCGGTCGTCTAATTACATGAGTAGAGTTGGCGTTTGCATTGGTGACGCCAATTTTTGATTATTCGTCTGTTTCCTCACGTTCAATTGTGTCCATTGCCTGAATAAGAGCGTTCGTGAAAACAGGAATCAGTGCCGGGATTTTTATAAAAAGTGCTGTTATGTTTTCAAGTACGGAGAGTGCTTTTCCCGTTACGCTTTCAAGATGATATGTTTCGCCTTCTTCTGTTTCGTATGCCGCTACGCACAAAAAGCAAGCGTTACCTCCGTTAGCTTGTTCGGCGTTTACTGCATCCTCCATACGCATACTGACTTTTACCAAATCTCCGCCAGGTTTCATGATGTCGTGTAATGTTTCTTTTGTTTTCATATTTCTTTGATTATAGTGATGTTGTCTTTTTCTTCTGTTTCAGACCGGGAGACTTTCTCAAATCTGATGTTATCGGAAGCATACTTTACGGTATCGCTTTCGCGTATTCTGTAAATAGCGTTATCGTTTAATTTACATCCGATATTGTAGTAAGAAGTTACGTAGGCATTGTCCCACGCCTCTACGGTTGTACTGTACCACGCCTTTACGATTGCATTGTTATATGCCCTTACGGTTCCATTGTTACGTACCTCTACGGTTGCATTGTCCCGCGCCTCTACGGTTGCATTGCCCCACATCTTTACGTTTGCTCTGTCATACGCCCTTACAGTTCCATTGTCACATGCCCCTACGACTGTATTGTTATATGCCCTTACGGTTCCATTGCCACGTACCTCTACGGTTGCATTGCCACATACAAGTAAAAAACCGTGGTTAACATTCACATTGCAGTAGATTTGATTTGTATTAAACCGGTATTTATTGGCCGCAATCAAAGAGGCGTCTATAACTTCATAGGATACCGCAAAAGTGAAGTTGTCTTTGATAACCCGCATCAGTTCGCGAAAGTTTTTGGACTGACAGGCGCGCCGGTATTCATCGGTACAGGCGTTGGCTTCTTTTGCCCGCCGGAGAATCTCGTTTTTAAATTCATTAAATCTCATGTTGTTTGTATTTCTTAAATTATTAAAATAATCTGTTTTTAATGCCTTTCATCCAGCCTTTCCGGTCGGCATATATAAAAAGGATTGAGGATGCACAAAACCAGCCAAATATTAGCATAACCGCCCAAAATTTGGTGTATTCTGTATTTGTACACACAAGGATGCAAAGACTGAGCATCCAGTTCGCTAAAATTATTTTTGCTTTCATGTTTAATGTTTTTAATTGTTCCAAGATGTGCCGCAAGACAGGCATTTAAAGCCACACGGAAATTCGTTAATGTATTCTACGTTCTGGTGACGGGTGATGTTCATGTCATTCAGTGTACAGCCACCGTTTTTGAAAGTTTTTGCGTATTCGGCCTGCTGCTTCAGGTATGCGCCGTTTTTGCTGACGGGGAACGCTGTTTTCTTTTTTAACGGACTGTGGCTTAGCTGGAATGAAGTACGTTTACACCAGTCGTCGGGCATGTCACATATATCGTATGTGTACGAATATCGAACGCATTTGTCGATAAAGAGATTTTCCCTGCTGAAGGGCAAATCCAGGTTAAGTTCTACGGTGCAGTCGGCTCCGGTTCCGTCGCTGGAATCAACTATTGCGACGCAGCATTTTCCCTTGAACGAAATTGTTTGAAAGTCTTTAGCTTCGTCTATAAGGTCGCTTACTGTGGCTGTGAAATAGATGCGCAGTTCGCCGCCATCGCTTGCTTCGTCGATCATGTATTGAAGCTCGCTGTCTGTGTCGTTGCTGTTTTTCGGTTTCAGCACTTTTTTTATTTTGCGCAGAATTTTTTCTTTGAGTTCCGGATCGCAGGAGTGGCCGTCGACCAGGTCAAGGAAATAGAAAAATACCGTGTTGCCGGTGTTTTTCAATAATTTTTCTGCTGGAGAGGACGTGTCGTGGTCATGCAACCATTCTATGAATTTATCTTCGTTCTTTTCGTATTCCGCCAAAAGTCCGTCGGCTTCCATTACATCGCGGATTTCATCCAGGTATAGCTGTTCCGGGAAATCCCAGAAATCCGGTGCTTTTTCTGCTATTGGGGAAAGGGTGTTTTCCTGGATGCACTGCTGCAAAAGATCGGAGTGTTTTTGCAAATTGTCGTTTCGGTCGACGTCATAGAGTTCGACACAGCCCGGCATATAGTTTTCGATATTCTTTTCCATATTTTTACTGTTTTCAGGTGTGAATTTGCCAGCCTTTGGAGGCTTTAATCTGGAAAGCTCCGGAATTGTCGGGCGTTCCATGATACAGGATGCCGCCAACAATGCCTTCGCTTCCATCAATGAGTATTTGGCGAAAAAGGAAAGAGTACGGCGCATGGTCGGCATACAGGTATATTAAGCATGGGTACGATCTGTTGTGTTCCCACGCTTTCAAGTGATTGATACATTCCTTTAGCGTTTTGTCGCCGGAATTTTCGGCAAATTCAAGCGCTTTACGGAGTTCTTCTTCGCATTTGATTTTCACTGTGCGCCTCCTTTCCATGAAATTTTTTCGTTTTCCAGTACCGGCAGCACATCTTTTTGCTGCAATACGTCGGCCAGTTCGAGGAGGCGGTAATACTGATCCTCGCCGATTTCACCGTTTACCAGCGCCAATTCGACGGCGGTAACGGTTTCGGTGTACTTTGCGTTCTGTATCATTTCATTTACTTTCGACGCGGAATATATGCCGCATGACAAGGTGAGCGATAATGCCACCAAAATTTTTAAGCTTTTCATTTTGTTGTTTGGGATTTTTACCGTTATATAATTCTTTTGCGCGCTTTACCAGCGCGTTTTGGTAGGGGGTGTCCAGTTCGGAATAGAATTTTTCCGCACTTCCGTAGCCGTTGTTCCAGTACCGGCTTTCCATCCATTTCCCCCAAAAATGGTCGGCCAGATTCGGGGGAAAAATTCTCTCGCACTCGCTTTTACTCCACGCGTTCCACATGTAGTAGAAAAAGGTAGTGACGTCATTTTTTTTCATTTTTTTCATTGTCATTTGTTTTTGACGGGTAAATTATTTCGCCGCTGGCGTTGCATGTGATTACATGCTCGTATAATTTCCTGTCGTGTAATACGATTTTACCGGCCATTAAGCGTTAATTCTTTGGTATTTGCCGGACAGTAATACGGCTCGTTCCCATGCCGTAAATGTGATTCTTTGGGCGCTTTTGTTGCGGGACAGGGTGCCGTCGGGGGTCGCGCTGCAAATTTTTTCTGCGTTTCTTTTTCGTTTCATACTTTTAAAATTTAGATTGTTAATATTGATTGTTTTGAAGCTCCGGTTTTCGCCGGAAATTTTGTTTTTATTTCGCATTTCATTGGAGTGGTTTGCGCACCAAAATTCACCAAAATTCGCCCTTTTTACCGGCGTTTTGGAGATTTTACAGAAGTTCCACCTTGATAAATTTAAGGCTAAATCCTTCCGGCAAAACGGTCGTCCCTTCCGGCAAACGTCCCCCTTGCAATTGGGCGACATACAGAATGTCCCCCTTTTCAAGGATTATGTTCTTTCGGTTGCATGTAACCCCTAATATTGCGGCTGTATCGGCGTGCCCTACACAGCTTTCCGCTTCTGCTGGGAATGTTTCAACCTCCAGCATTTTCACCGAACACGGCGCTTTCACCATTTGCAGCGAAAACGCGTTTGCTAAATATGTCTTCATCTTTTTACTCCGCCCGTGCCGGAGATTTGCTTTTCGCACGGGTGTTTTTTATATTTGTCTTCCATTTGTACGGGCATAAAAAACCGCCGTTACAGCATAACGACGGCGAATTTTACCGCTTGGATGTGGGTTAAATGTGGGTGAAGCTTTCTAAGGACGCGTTCGCTCTTTCGGTACGTTCAAAACCTCTTTTGCGGCATTTTTTGCGCGGACGTTCGGTTAGGCCGTCGTCAAACATGCCCGGCCTTTTGCGTATTGCAGGTTGATAGCCGGCACGTTCTACCACTTTTTGAGGGGCAATGGATATACAGGTGGCCACCACATTTTTGCGCGTAATTTCGTGTATTTCATTGTTTTTGAAATACAGTACTTTGCTTAACCGGATACGTCCGGCTACTATTTTTGCCAGCAGGGCGGATCTTTCCCGTGCTTCAAAAACGGATATACCGCTTTTGTCGATAAAGGCAAAGAACGGCACGTTTTTAGATATTAGGCCGTTCATGTTTTGTTCATTGCTTGTGGATATTGGCGCACCAATAGAGGCGCAATACACCTTTATTACGGTAATATGTCTGCTATTGCCTAAAATTTCTCCTATTTTCATATTATTATTTTTATTGATTTCTAATGAATGTTTGAGGCGTACCGATCCTGTGCGGGAGGCGGCCTCCACCTTCCCGGAAAAATTTTTCCTTCAGGCGCTTTTGGTTTTTTACGTGTGTGTGTGTGTGTGTGTGCATAACGAAAAGCCCCTGCGTGAATGTACATGCAGGGGTTGGGAACGGGGACGCAAGGTGTACGCCCCCCCCCCGTTTGGCAGTTGTTAGGCTGCTTTGGTTTGGGCGGCGGCCTTCGTTATTTTTACTTTGCCGTCCAAAATAGCATCTAACAACTTTATTTGCTCACCTAACAATGAAATATATTTACATTGTTTCAAAATAGCCTCCGCGTGTCTGTGAAGGGCGGCTCTAAAATTGTCATTGCTAACGGTTGTTAGCGTGTGACCAAATCTAATTGTTAGGGCTGTGTTTTTCAATGGAATCTCACTTTGGACGACAGCGGATAAAGTACCGTTTTCGTCTGTTGCAAAAATTTCCCGTTCTGAAAGAAACGGGGTTAACAACTTTCGCTGTATAATCCCTGTGTCCTTGAACGCTGTTTCAAGATTTTTTGAGAGATTGTACTCTCCTAAAAGAAACTTCGTGAAGGCCTTTACGATCGTAACGTCTTTACGATCAGTCAAGCCGCACAACTCGCAGTATCTGACTGTAAGCGTTTCTACGCCGTTTTTTGATACTGATCTAGTTTGTTTTACTAAAACCAAATTGTTAGCCTTAAATGTAATGTCTTTCAAGGCTACGTTCTTAACTACATTAATTGTAATCATAATAAAATTTTGATAACAGTACCTTGTTACCGGGACATCCTTTTGTCCGTTTTTTTTGTTATTGTTATGCTTACAGGTACGTAAGCGTTATTAATTATTTTAAAGGCAAATAAAATATTTTCGCGTTATTTGCCTTGTGATTATTTCTTCGTATTCGTTCAATACGTCGATAACAGCACCGTGTTGTACTGTTTCAAGTCGATCATATTTACAGGAATAAACTGTGTTTCTTTTTAACCACGCAACTAACGCGCTTTCGTTATTAGTTGCATCAAATATAATCCCGGTTTTTTGATCCCGGAGTTGAAAACTTTTCATATTTTATTTTTTTAATTGTTATTACTTACTCAAACTTTTATCCGGACTTGTAACCGGCGTTCTTTCTTTTCGGAACGGTGTTTTAAGTTGTATCAGGTTGGAATAACAAAATAATTGTAAGCGCCTTTATTACCTACTACGGAGATAATGCAGGAAAGTATAAACAGCGTCCTGAAACAGGCACGCGGCGTTTATACCGCTTGAATCATTTTGCCTCTCTTTCAAATATCGCTTGCAGCCCGTTAGCCGCCGCATTGATAAGATTAAGTAGCTTGTTTGTGTGCTAAGATGCTACCTTATTTCGTTCTTAAACCAAAACTGTTTTTCAGTTTGGTAACGCAAAGGTAAGGCCGTCAAGTTTATTTTTCCAAATATATTTACTTAAAAAACATTAATATACAAAATATATTTTGCTTTATGATTGTAAATTATTGATAGTCGGATAGATAGTTATTGTATGATTTTAGGGTATGTTTTTCTTTATATATTTTGGTTTATGGGTCTAAATGCTTTATCTTTGTCTTAAAATTACAGATATGCGAATAAAAGAGTGTGCAAAGGAAAATAAAGTGACTTTAAAAGAAGTTGCTAATAAGTTGGGGGTTACTGCACAAGCCTTACAAAGTGTTATGCACGGAAATCCAACCCTAAATAACTTGCAAAAGGTAGCAAACGCAATTGGCGTACCGATTGAAGATCTATTTGTAGCCCCTAATAAACCGGCTATTCAACCCCAAACGCCCCCCGTACCACCTGTGACCCGCGCGGATATTCGTAGCCTTTGTTGTCCTTACTGTGGAAAGAAGTTAGAACTAATTAAACGTATCGACGAAAAATGATATGTAACCGATAACAAAATGATACGTTTGGTTTATACGTATCACACAGGCAAAAAAAAGAGGTGATGCAAAAAGTGAGTGCACAGGTAGAATAGAAAATAAAAACGCCCCGTATAACTGCTATACGGGGCGTGTGATGTTTGTATTATATCCCTTATGCAGGGATACGATGCTTGCAATGCTTGCAACTTTTTGTTGCTTTGCAGCGTCTTAATCTTTTGGCTTTTCGCTCTTCATCGCTGCCCATAAAGCCAAGAACGATGCCTGTTATAAATAGCCCCGTACAGACAGAGGCGACACTAATCAGAAACAAGGATGCAAAAAACGGCATAATCAAATAATTTTAAGTTTATGGGGGCAAAGGTAAGGCCGTCAAGTTTATTTTTCCAAATATATTTACTTAAAAAACATTAATATACAAAATATATTTTGCTTTGTCAATATAAGTTATTGATAATAAGGCAGATAAAAATACACGCTATACAAATACACGTGGTAACATGTATCCCCCCCTCTCACACACACGCGCGCGTACAATAATTTCAATTTTGTAAGTTTTTTGTAAACCTGAGAAAGTGAAACGACGATAAGTAATTGATACTTAGACAAATAACGAAAAAATACGAAAAATTATGTACTGTCTTTCTTTCGGTTAACTCTTTGTCCTTCAATGAAATACACTTTAAACAATCGTTTAATTTTGACTGTTATTTAGAATCAATCTATATAGCAAATCGGTCGAATCTTGTCTAAAAACTTAGACAATGTTTTGGTTCACTTTTGTTAGAAGTTATGCGGAAAGTGAAATAAAAAAAAGTGTTTTGTTTTTCTTTTGTTATAAGTGAACCTTTTAATCGGTTGGTAGCCAATCAATTAACGAAAAAAAATAACGAGGAGGGTAGCCTCCCGTGTGCGGAGACCATTTACATAACCGACCCCAAATTTTCAGTTTCGTTTTTTGAGCTATTCCTGACATATTGAAACTTTTAATATTTTCGCTTTGTCTATTTTGTCCCCTCCTTTCCCTCAAAAAAACATCAATCCAAATTCCAATTACTGCTCAATATTGTTGGCCTGACACCTTTCAAAGTACGATAACATTGGAGGCACATTATCAAAACAAATTCCCTGACGTACACAAATTCATTTTACATAATTCCGAAATTTTTTTCGGGACTCGAAATTTGAGTCTCGTTTTTGGCGATTTTGTGACTTTTTTGGCTGTTATCGAAAAAAAAATCCATATCTTTGCAAACTGAAACAAAATTCACAAAACAAAATGAGCAAATCCGAACATCAGGTTATCAAGTTTCTCGATCAGCATAATTTCAAATCAGAAATGGATCGAAAAATGATTCTTTGGTTTTGCGAGAATGATCTGAATCTTGATTACGAGAAACCTTCCAAATTTTCCTGTAAGGGCATAGACACTGCAATTTTCAAGGAATGGTTCGAAAACGGGTTTGGCTCCGGAGATATTGTCCGGCTGGATGGGAAGCTCGCAATAATCGGCGTCTGCAATACGGAAAAGGCAAGAGTGGAAGCTACTCTGGAGGGTGAAACGCTGAATCGAAAGCGTTATGAAGTCCGGGTTTCCGAACTCTCCAAAGCTACCGGGAAAGAGTCTTCGCGCTTCAGGTACATGCTCGGACTTTACGACCTGCAATTCAGCGAACAGTTCCAGTTGATTGTGAGGAAGAACCTGCCGTCGGCAAAGGATCGCGTCAGTTTCCGGAGTGCTGGTGTCCGTGGCGTTGGCGTAATCCGGTCTGTTTCAAAGGAAGAAGACAGGTTTGAGCTTTTTTGCTATCACATTCAGCAGACCGGCGAATTGAAATATTCCATGCACGAAGAAATATCGCCGATGAGTGAATATACGTTTGACGTGATGACGGTTAACGAGCGCCGTCGATTCGAAACCCGCCTCCGGAAAGAAGGAAAAAGCTGGAATGACAAGCTTCACCGTATCGAGCCGGTCGAGGCAATGGCTCCGGAGGGAAGCGAGTATTGGTACATCACCGACAAAATGAAGCTTGCCAGCGACAGGGAAAACGGAAAATTCACCTCCCGTGAGCGCTATCGTTGCGGTAACTACTTCATTACCAGGAATGACGGGCAGGAAAACCTTGCCAGGATTACCGAACAGCTGCGCGATTTTCTTGCCCGCTGACCGGTAACGTTTCCAGTCCAAAATCCCATGATTCCAAAACCGCACATCCAACCCGCCCCATAACGTTCGCGTATTGCCCATTTTCAGCCCCGCCACGCCATTTTTATATCCATTTGGTACTCTTGTGTCACTCGACTGGAATAACGCTCTTAAAACCCCTTAAATCGTTCCAATTTTTTATCAGGCACGCACTGAACATTCTTGTCCGGAGATCATAACCCCCTCCGTTTTCCGGCGGGTTCCTGTTGCAGACCACGCTGGCGAATCCCTGCTCGATGTCATCGAAGGCCATCCCGCCTTTCTCAACCTCTCCCACGTAAAACCGGCACATCGCCTGCCTGTTGACGAAATCCTGCTTCCTCTGCTCGACTGTTCCGTCATCGTTGATTTCAAAATACTCGATGAGGAAGTTGTATATGGCGAGTTCTATCGGCGTGAGTTCCCTGAAGCGGTTATCATCATCTCCCCGCAGGATAATTTCCTGCATGTACTTCATGTCGCCTTCATAGCTGCCCGGCCTCGACAGCCGCGAAACAACCGGTACAGGCTGGGCGTGTATGTCCTTGAAGGCTTTTTTCGAAATGATGTAAACATCTCTCCCGCTCCTTTGCGTCTTCTGGAAATCAATAATCAGGTCTGTTTCGTCCGGCTGGAAGGGTTTTGCCGTTACGGGGTATTCTGTCCCGCCGATGTTTACCCTGCCTTCTTCAATCATCTGGACGGTTGCATCGTAAGCGTGCCTGGTAATGCACCTGCCAAAGTCTGCCGCCTCAAATGAAAGTCCGTCGGGATTTGCCTGCCTGACGGTTATGTTGCCGTCTTCATCAGCTTCATCAAACTGGTAGTGTGGCAGTAAGCAGTCCCAAAGCTGGTTGATGAATATCTTGTCGCTTCGGTCGAGACAGTACGGCAGGTTCGAGATGACCGTTTCAATTTCTTCAACTGGGAAGAATTGCAGTTGCATCCTTGCCTTTGCCGCCTTGTAGTTTGTGTATGCCGGATGCCAGCCGCCATTTGCCTTTTCGGACATGTAGCCGGCAACAACGCCTGCCGATTCCTTTGCCTGCTGGGTGTTGCCTGTTTCTGTTCGCTGGCTGTCGGTCGGGGGATTGCCTTCACCTTCTGTTTTTTTCTGAGAATTTTCTGTCCGGCGATTCTTGCGGGGAGGAAGCATGGCAAAATTTTCCCCGTCGTTTTTGTTCAGGCTGGGAGTTTGTCCGCAGATGACTTCAGTGAATCCGCCGTCATCGTCATCTTCCAAAAATCCATTTTCAAACTGGGAGTCCTCTTCCCGGCTGTCCAGTCCAAAATTTTTCAACCTGGAAGGTTCTGCTGCGGGTTCGTCATCTTCAAAATTTTCATCAGCTGGGAAATCCAGTTCGAGAGTGAAAAAATTTCTGCTCTCGATGCTTTCCGCCCTATTAGAAAAAACAGTCCTTTCAGTCCTGTTTTTTTTCTCTTTTTTTAAATCTTGTTTAAATTCCAAGCTTTTAAAAGATTGATCTTTAAAAAAATTGGAAAAAATGCCTGCTAAGGCATTTTTCAGCGTTTCTTTTTGGATTTCTTTTTGGGGTTCTCTTTTTCTTTTCTTTGTATTACTTTCTTTTCTTTTTCTCCCCCTTTTTCTTTCCCTTTTTCTTTGGGAGGGTTCATCATGGCAAAAACTGTCGGTGGCGAATGTGGCGAAATCGGCGGAATCTGAGAATGTGGCGAAATCTGAGCGGAAAAATCCGGTGAGGAAATAGGTCAATTCGGGGATAATAGCGGCGGCGTCGGAAATCGGGTGCTCAAAAATCGCATCGGTTATGTAATCAAGATCCTGGGAAAGTACGGTTTTGGGGGTTGCAGCCTTGAGATATTCGTAAAACCGGTCGCGATCGGCAAGATTTGAGAGATCTTCCAGCAGTTCGATCAGGAATGAGGATGGCGAAATTGGGTCGGTGGTGTAATTTTGTGGAATGTTTTCATCAGATGGTACTATTTCAGGACAGATGGTACTATTTTGGGACAGATGGTACTCTTTTGGGACAGATGGTACTATTTCAGGACATGTTGATGGTACTATTTCAGGACAGATGGTACTATTTTGGTCGATATTATTGGGGTTGCTCAAATTTGACATACCCTGCTCAATTTTGACAGGGGTCTCTGTATTGGAGTTGCTCAAATTTGACATACCCTGCTCAATTTCATCTCCTAAATTTTTTATCAACGCATACCCCAACGATTCAAGCATTTTTTCGTTATTATCATATAACGCTTGAGTAAAACTTTTCTTATTGGAGTCGTTTAATTTAGTGAAAGCGTATACCAATGAAGCAAATCTGTCCAGATCAACAAAATAAGAAACAGAGCTATTGGATAAATCGCCGTTTTTATTGTATGTTATTATTTTTGCTGATTCCAGAATTTCGATAGCGGCTGGAATCGTATTTCTACTAATATGCCTCTTCTTTGAAATTTCGTTTAATGAAATTGCTACGCAATTGGCGCCGGATTTTGTGGCGTTTTCTAAATAAGTATCCAATATATATTCAAACACTGAATGTACGTTTGGTTTACCGAGCATCTCTGCATATTCGGCGTAATGGCGGGAAAGTTTGATTGTTTTTGTCGTCATATTTTTTATATTTATAAGTTAGTTATTAATTTATTCAGTACAGTATCTTCTTATCAGTTCTCTCTTCTCAACCTCCGCCATCTTCCGGAGGATTTTCGCCTTATAGCTCGACGGGGCGTGCGGGTTGTGGATGGAAATCGCTTTTTCGATATTCAGCTCCGGGTTGTGAAAGTCATTGATAGCTCGGAACATTTCCAGCGATTTTTGAATATCGAAGCGGTCGTCGAGCGTATAGACAGCATCGGATTGCACGCGGTTCGCCTCCTTTATATATATAGGTGTTATCTGAAGAACGCCTCCGTCATTCAGTGTACCGACGGCATTGGGGTTGTTTTCGCTTTCAACTTCGATGAGTGCGAGCGTGAATATTTGCCATTGCGTTAACGGTTCTTCGGCTTTTTCTATTTCCACCACTTCTATTACGGGCGGCTTGCGTTCAATGCGTTTAATGCGTTCGTGCATAATAAAACCGACATAGCACCACAGTCCCATAAATGCAGCGGCAAGTAATGTGTTTTTTGTTTTACTGTTCATATTTATTATTTTTGTTAGTTTTTGAAATTATAATTCATTGTTGAAATCATACGGCAAATGCGCTTTTACTGTTTTTCAGCGGATTTCTCGTCAAGGTTCCCGCGCACGGTGGGAGCTGTATGCTTTTCACACATTCTTCACATTCCTTTTTAAAAGGGCAGTTTTTACAGAAGCGCGAGAAGTGACGGAAGAAGAAGGCAAAAGTCGCCACCAGTATTACCAGTACGGCTGCGAATATGATTGCGATTACAGTTATTTCAGTTAGCTGCATTTTTTTGAGTTTTGTCGGTTGAAGAAATTTTGATAAGATTTTCGATTTCTACGGCAATCGTTTTATAATTATTGATCAGTTCGTAGTTCTCGCTTTCGATGGCTTTTTGCATGGACAGGTTCAGGCAAGACCTCAGCGCCAATAAATTATAATGGTGAGAGCGGGTGAAGAACTGAAAATGCAAAAGAAGATACTCGTCCTGTGCAAAAATGTTTGCGCGAATCAAATCCAGGCTGCGGCTCATTTTTTCAAAGCACAGCACCAGCAATACGAGCAATACGAGCAGCACGATTGATAAAATGATGATAATTGTTGTTGTCATATTAATTTTTTATTAATAAAGCTTCCACACTCTTCTCCCCCGATGACGTAATCTTTGGGGATTTTGTTCCACGGTCCATCTTTTTCAAGATTGACGTCATACCGAAAACACGCATACCTGTCCCAGCACCCTTTTGATTTGCAGAAAAACGGATTTTTCCGTAACCTGACAAAAGTTTGCTGGGAAATAAATTGGGCATTATCCGGCAACTGCTCCCTGAAACGTTCGGGAACGATGCCGGAAATCCATACATGAGCGCACACCAGGAAAGACATGTCGTTGAACATTATAAAAAACATGCCCCGATCAAATTTCCGCGCAGACAATGGAGCGACGTGCAGTGAATCAAAAATATAATAACTGCCGCCAATAACCGCACTGTGCTGTGGCGGGTTTTCTATTTTATCCATCCAGAAAGCGCATGGGAAGCACAGCGATTTTTCGGCCATCTTTTGTGGCAATGGCGCGTATCTGTCAAAGCTTTCCATTATAAAATTCGCCGAGCAGCGGGAACATGTGTAGATGGTCGGGTCGATTAAGTGCACTGTGCCCGTTTCGTCTATATACATGATTCAAAATATTATTGCCGTTTTGCCGGCGGTTATTTGATTTATCATTTAAAACCTGATTGAATTATAAACGCCGTTGATTTCTTCCTGCGTCAGTCCGATATAAGCTTTTGTTGCCGCAATGCTTGTATGGTTCAGGATTTTGTTCAGCAGAATAATGCTTTCGGCACTTTTGTTATTGCTTTCATATACGTACCGGCCAAAAGTTTTCCGGAATGTATGCGTAGAAAAATTCCCTATGTCCAGATTGTATTTAAGCTTAAATTCCTTCAGTTTCCTGTTGACGTATTGAACGGAGAAACCTTCGACCGATTTGCTGGTACCGAAAACAAAGCTGTCGATCGGCGGACGTCCGAGCAAAATATACATTTCATTTAATTTTTTCTTGACGGAAGGATTGAAGATAATGTTTCGCGGTTTTCCGGTTTTTTTTTCTGTCACCATGATCTGGTCCCTGTTCAGTATGTCCGACCATTTTCTGCTCAATACATCAGATGCGCGACATGCGGTGCAAAGCGAAAGTCTTGCATACATTTCCCAAATGTATTCCCTGTCTTCGTGAAGACTGTTGACGAGCCTTTCGTACTCGGAATATTCGAGATGCTCGCTTGTTGTAATCATTCCTTTATTTGCCATTTTTATTTAGTTTTAATTTACAGTTACAAATATACAAAGAGAAACTGAACTGACAAAATTATTTTATACAAAAAGTTCAAATGTGCATAAAATAATTTTATTGTCATTGCAAATCAGTAATTTATATTAAAACCAAAAGGCTGCCATTACGACAGCCTTTTGGCGGACGATTACTGATTTTGCAGCAGCGATTCCAGCTCTTTAATATCCATTATCTTGATATTTAGCTGTTTGGCCTTTACAATCTTGCTGGAAGTGGCGTTTTTGTCGTTGACGGCCAGCACGGTTGTATTTTTGGAAACAGAAGAAGCTATTTTACCGCCTTCCCGGAGAATCTGCTTTTCCAAATCTTCGTTCCTTATTCCGGAAAAGCAAACAGCCATTCCTTTACATACTCCGTTTTCATTCACATCTTCCTTTTGCGGAGGAAGCACCGGAATTTCCGTGTCATGCAAAAATTTGGAAAACGGATGAACACCCAGATAAAATGACTGCATCGTCTTCGAAAGTTTTTCAAAATTATTTACCGCATCAGGCGGCACAACATACTGCCTGTTGTAAAACGAGTGCAAATCATCTTCGTTGCCGGCCAAATCATCCAAAATCTTCTGCGCCTTAACTTTTCCGATTCCCTCAAAACAGTCGCTGGCGTGCATGAGTGTAGGCATATCGACTCCGGCCATTATTTTCCGGTTGTTGGCAAGAACGGTGTTTGCGATCGATTCTCCAAAGCCGTCAATTTGAACAAGCTCGTCGAATGTGATGTTCAGGATGCTTTCAATGGAAGTAAAACCGGCATTGAAAATTTTAGCGAAAGTTTCTTCTCCGGTGTTTTCCGCCCCGCAGGTCAGGAAAAAGAAAATTATTTTCGCCAGCCGTTTCCCGCGGCAGTCGGGATTCGTGCAGCACAGTTCCACGTGAGAATGATTCCACGCCGTCGGGTATCCGCAGTGCGGACATTCGGCCAGATCGTCCCACAATGAATTTAATTCTTCCTTGCTTGCAGGATCCAGCGTTTTAAGGATTTTGGGAATCACGCCGCCCGACCTTGTGACGAGGATTTTTGCTCCTTTTGCGATTTCCATCTCACTGATCCACGACGCATTGTATCCGGTGGGGTTCTCCATGTTGCAGTCGCCGGTATCTACCGCTTCCATATTCACAACCGGTTTCAGCGCCCCTGATTTGCTTGCGCTCCATGTGATGCCCTTTACGGTGGTTTCAAATATTTCGGTAAAATCCGGGTGCTTGTAGGCGATGGCGTAGAGTGGATTTCCGGTTGACTGATGTCGACCGATGGTTTTCCAGATGTTCAGGTCATTTATATATATGACAACGCCGTCGATGGGGTATATTTTGCTCCACTTATTGAAATCGGCCATCAAATCACTGTCGTTCAGTTCTTTAAGCGTTGTTTTGCGATACAGTGGAATCTGATTGAATGTCCGGCAAAGCCCGTTCAGCAACTCCTCGTAAGTATCGTGATCTTTTAGCGAAGAATCGTCCACCCCGTATCTGTAAAAAGTTGCGTACTGGAGATATGAAGAGGGCGCGTCGCGGTTAATCAGTCCGGCAACCGTATTTCTCGGCGACTTGAACGGATCTCCGGTATATGCAGATACCTTTCCTTTGAAATAGGTGTTCCAGTTATTATGGCTGAATACCAGTTCGCCGTAAGTATGCAGCGCCACAGTAATATCCGATTCCACGCCGGCCATCAGACAGTGATCGGTGCAGTCCTGGCCTTCGTTTTCTGCTCCTCCGCGCGAGTACGCCCTGCCGGTAAATTCGCCGTGCAGCAGGGATACGCCGTCAAACTTGGGCATGACTGTTACTTCCGTGCTGTCGGGGAGTGACAGGGAGGCTTGCCATTTGGATATGTCGTACTGATCTTTGGCCTTGTTCAGGGACTTCATCTGTATTGGCAGCGAAATTTTCCTTTCGGAAGAAACAGCAGCCGGCTCAGGATTTTTAAACCATTCATTATCGGGGTCGGCCTCTTTAAGCTGTGCTGTCAGCGAATCATATTCCGAATCCGATATTTCAGGATTCCCTTCGCGATAGAGCCTGTTGTGCCGCCTGAGCGTTTCGAGCATTTTTATACTTTCTGTTTTCATATAATATAGCGTTTAATATTATTTTTTACCGGTAGAGCCAAAGCCGCCACCGCCTCTTTCGCTTTCGTCAAGCTGTTCTGCTTCCACCCACTGCGCCTGTTCGCATTTCGCGACAATCATCTGTGCAATTCGATCTCCGTCTTCAATGACAAAGTCTTTCGGAGAATGATTGATGAGAATTACGCCTATTTCCCCGCGATAATCGGCGTCGATACTGCCTGGGGCATTAAGAACCGTGACTCCGCTTTTAACTGCCAGCCCGCTTCGGGGTCTGATTTGTGCCTCGTAGCCTTCGGGCAGCTCTATAAATAATCCGGTTGGGATAAGAGCGTAATACGACGGTTGCAGTATAACAGGATATTCGAGGTTTGCCCGAATGTCCATTCCTGCCGACATTTTGGTTGCATATTCCGGCAACCGGTGTTTTGACTTGTTGATTACTTTAATTTTCATACCTGTGTTTCTTTTGTTGATTTGTTGTATTTCATGCCCCTGCGACTCATTTGGGCGTCTGGGTACAGCTTTCTCTCCACTTCGCAAAGTTTGTCGTATTCTTCCAAACAAAGAACACCCAAATCTTCCATGTAGATTCTAACATTTTTTTGAGCCTGCCGCATGTACCGGTTTTTTGCGGAAATACATTTCCCCGAACATGCGTAGTGCACAGACTGCGTGTGAATCCCCAGCGCTTTTGCAGCCTCGTAAGACGAGCTGTAAATTCCCGTCAGGCGCTTGTGTGCATTGAAAACCAACACTTGTCTGGTTTCCGTTTTTTTAAGATTGCTCATTCCCTATTATATCTTTTAGCGTTTCCGCAGGCAGTCTTTTGGCGAAATTGAGCATTTGCGTATCGGATACGCAAATCCCAACTGTAAACAGATCGTTCATCCGCTCGCACATGTATGCCAGGAAATCGGGTTCGAAAAAAGATATAAAAAGGTACAGGAAAGTACCGTCAATTAATAAATGTCCTTCTGTGTTCAGCTTGCATATATCACCCCTGTCTGTTATCTGATATACTTTGCACAGCGCTTCGACCGGAGCGTTGTAATCCCTGAAGAAATCGCCTGCACTTAAAGACGGCTGTTTTTTTTGAATATATATGGTGGCATCGAAGTATGTGATGCCGTTTTCAATTGATGTCCCGAAGAGCATTTCGGGAAATTCCGGGAGGGCTTGCTCGTTGCACTGAATATTGACTGGCCTTCCGCTTATGTTTGGAATCATTTAAGCTGTTTGGATGCTTCCAGTTTTTCTTTATGCACCTGTGGAGACCAGAGGATTGATTCCGCCCGGTCGTACTTGCTGTCGCGGATTACGAAGTCCCGCGTTTCATTCTTCTTCAGAAACCTTTCGACAATATCTGAAGCGTCGGCATTGGATGTGGCCGGCGTGTAGATCGTATCGCTCGAATACTTCTCCTTCCCGGATTTTTCATCCAGCTCGATGTACATCACCTTGACGGCATAAAGGCCGGTTCCGGTGCTGTCATCTTCCTCAAAATAGCTGGTAACGAGACCCTCCGTCAGCGTGTCGTCGTAACGCAAAGTTGAGTTGTAGAGCAGCTCTCCGATTTTCGTCTTTACAATCTCGAACGTGAAAAGTGAACCGAACTGCGCCCGGTTTTGATCTTCCGCAATGGCGCAGGCCACTTTTTCCGCTTCCGTGTAGCTGGAGGCCAGCACAAGCTCTTCCGTTTTCTTTTTTGTCAGGCTTCCGTCTCCATTTTCGGCAACCCATCCCGTTTTGATACGGTAATAATTAAATCCGTTTTCCATTTGAATAAGTTTTTAAATTAATATTTATAATACGCCGGCAAATATATTTTTGTTTATTTGATTATGCAAATTATACAGCAGCTTTAACATATTAAATTTTTTATTTTCCATGATAATCAACGTTATAAGCTACGTTAATATTTTAATAAAAACATTATTTTGCATTTCAAACTGATAAGCGGACTTAAAATACACTTCCCCTCATAAAAACTGTCCGTCGCCCATCATCCTATTCTTTCTAAAAGACAGTATAAATGAAAGTACATACAACAGAAAAACTTGATCCGCAACTGTTCGAGAGCATTTTCAGAACAAACAAGAAAACGATTCAGGAATATGTTTGGGAAATAGAACGGTATTGCCGGTTCAAATCCGTTCAGCATCAGGTTGTTGACGGCGCGGTGCTGGACGACAGGGGAAAGCTGATTGACCTCTATGAGGCTTGCCTGCAACAGGATGCCCACCTCTCGGCAGTTCTTGAAACGCTTATTTCGCAGATTGTTGGCGAACGCTACATGCTTGCCCGGCAAAACGACAAGGGGAAATATGTAAAGGATGTAGAGGAAACCCGGAAGATACAGGGCACCCAGTTTGTCAAGATTATTCGAGGCATTGTCGAGGCAAAGCTGTTCGGATATACGCTGCTGGAGATATTTCCCACAACGGACGGGCGGACAGGCCGGCTGAAGGAGGTTAATATTGTAGAGCGGCGCAACGTGCTGCCCGACCAGCGGAGAGCCATATTGAGGCAAAGCATGTGGAGTCCCGGATGGGATCTTGATTCTTCGCAGTACCGCGACAACTATATTCTTATCAATTCCGGGACACTTGGACTGTTTTCCGCAACGACACCGCTTGTGCTTGCGAAAAAATTTACGATGGCCAATTACGTGAACTTTTCGCACACCTACGGGCAGCCGATTATACACGGCAAAACAGACAGTGAAAGCAACAGCGACCGCAAGAAGCTGGCCAACGAAATAGCCAGCGCCGCGCAGAACAAGGTAATTATTACCGGGTTGACCGATGAGATAGACATCAAGACCTTCACCATGTCCAATTCGGAAAAGATATATACCGGCTTGATTGACACTGTTAACGCCGAAGTCTCCAACCTTATACTCGGAAGCGAGAGCATGGCCGGAGCCACACAGTCGTATGTCGGCTCTACCAACGCCCACCAGGACATATTCAGGGATCGCGTGGATGTTTACCGGGAAGACATCGAGAATGTGATGAACGAAGAAATCATTCCGCGCCTCGTGAAAATGCACTACCTGAAGCCCGGATTGGACTTCAAGTACTCCAACCGCCTTGAAATGTCCAACAAGGACAAGATAAATCTCTATACATTTTTAACAGACCGGTATGTTATCGGAGCCGACGAGATAGAGAAGGAATTTGGCGTAACGGTTGGCGCACAGTTGAATCTGGAAGTTGACCTCGATGGCAGCGTTGAACCTGAATTGATTTTTGAAGATGGAGAAGAAGAAGAAGGCGGACGAAAACGTAAACGCAAAAGAAATCGCCGGCGCATCATGTCGGACGAAGAATACTATAAAAGATACGGAGCGCACAGAACCGTAAATTTTTTAAGGGAGAGAAAGTAGGCGGCGGCAGCTCTCTCTCCGAAGTACTGGCTAAAAAGCCGCCAACCCCCGATAAGGAAGAACAGGAGAAGGAATATCTCGCCATATTTGGGATATTCAGGAAATTGATCGACTCCATTGCAAACGACCTGGATCAGTGGGAAGTACTGGAAGAACTGATGGCTTTGCGGGCAGACTTTGCCATCCATCACGCCATCCGGGGCTTTGACATGGATTACGAAAAGGCACTGGAGCTTGTTCGCAATTACAGCGGCGAGCTTTCTGCCGAAGACAGGGAGAGGCGCACCATTCTTATAGCTGCAATAGAGAACCTGATTGACTTTTCCGTTGGCGCCGAATATCAGATGGCAAGGGATATTCCGGATTTGGATTTTGACGAAATGGAATACGGCGGCATGGATTGGGACAGCATGAGCGAAGAACAGCAGGAGGAGCTGGAAGATATTTGCCGCGAATACAATTTCACATACGCCAACGTAGAGAACCAGGACGCCGAATATGCCATGATTGTAGCTGCCGCGTTAGCGGGAGTGCTGCCTGAAACAACACTGATGTACATGACGCAGGGTGATGAGCGCGTTCGTCCGTGGCACCTTCAGTACGAAGGATATACGGCGCCCAAGTCCCTGTTCCCGGACTGGCTGGTGCCTCCCATCGAACACATGTGCCGCTGCTTTCTGGTGGAAGATACTGTATTTTCTCAAATGCAGCACGTATCAGCCAAAGCAGGGAGCAAACCTGAAATGCCCGAATGGTTCAATCCGACATTTAAGGAAAGCGTGGCCTTTGGCGGGCGAATATTTTCCGATGCGCACCGCTACTTCCAGTGCGAAGAACAGCACCGGGAACGCTTGCAGGCAATGGCAGAGAGTATCAAGCACAAATACCTGCAACAGTGAAAGCCGGAACAGTCATCACCCCCAAACAACTGGCAAGACAGTGGAAAACGCTCCCCAACCGGTTTGAGGTAAACCTGTGGAACTTTGAAGTGAAGGCCGGTAAAGCCGCCGCTTCCATATTCAAGCAATCGTTTTTCCTGCACAGGTTTAACGATTCCGGAGAGTTCGGATGGAGGAGAAGGAAAGACAGGAAAACGCATCCGATACTGGTTGAAACCGGATCGCTGCGGGATTCCATCAAATGGAAGCATACGGGACAGAAAGCCGCCGGCGTGCGGGTTTACACCGATCCGAACGGATTCACCAACACCAAAAGGCACCGGGGATTCTGTTATGCCGCCGTGCACAACGCCCCGGACGGCACCTATACGTATGGGAAGACAGGCGCGAGAAGCATCCAGCGGCAGTATATCGGACACACATCCGTACTCAAGGACAAATTAAAGGTACTGTCCGCAACCATATTCAATAAATTTCCAAAATAATGATTGTAGATAAAAAACCGAAAGAAGAACCCGTTATCCCGCCCGGCGAAGAACAGGGCGAGGCAAGTCCATATACAGTCAATGCGCTGTGCGAAGTGTTCAACGCCGTCAAGGAAGTGATCAGCGAATTGCGGGAAGATGAAGACAACCCGGACAGCCCCCCGCTATTTAAAACGGTAGCCTTGAATACCGGGCAACTGTCGCGCATTAAAAATAACAAGTGGAACCGGGAGTATATGCTGCCTTTCCCGGCTGCCTTCATTCACCTGATAGATGTCCGGTACCTGGTTCAGCAGGCAAGGATCGGGGAAGGCCGCGCCACGCTAAGGCTGCAATATGTACTTAACAGGCTTAACAACAGCGATGAGGAATACGAACTGGAAGGCTACCGGCTGTTTCAGCGCATCAATGTTGCCCTTCAGGACGCGAAAAGCAAATATCCGGCTCTCTCTGAAAGGTTTAATCTGACTTACTTCGACCAGCCGGAATCTTTCGATGATGCCTTGCAGCCATACTGGATAGACTATGAAGTATGGTTCACGGAATATTCGGCCTACAAATTCAGGAATTATGTGGACAGGTATGTGGTTGTGCCGCCATTTACCAATCATTCCGACCAGTTGGAAGAAAGCAATACCGACAGTCACGAAGACCATCCGGCGCCGAGCTATGATGAAGTGAGCGGTTTCAGTAAATAATTTAACCTGTTTTCAACTTTTGCAAATCGAGTTTTCTATTCCTTAATAAACTGACAAATGGATACAGATAAATTAAAATACATTGTAGGCGAAGCGCAGGCAGACAAGCCGGCTATTATCCGGTTTTTCGGTCCCGTTCACTTTGAATCCGCACAGCGCTTCAACGAGGAATTTCTGTGGCTTCAGGATTATGTCAAGCCTTCAAAGATCATTGTTTCGATTAACTGCGACGGCGGAAGCGTGATGTACGGGATGAGCGTGTTTTCCATCATCCAGTCCTGCCCGATTGAAGTAGAGTGTGTAGTTGAAGGTATTGCCGCCTCTATGGGCAGCGTGCTGTGGGCAGCCGGCACGAGAGCATACATGCACGACTACTCTGTTGTCATGATTCATAACCCGTTCTTCAAGGAAAAAGACTGCGAAGACGAAAGTATAAGGCAAATGGTCGACGCTTTCCGGCAACAGCTGGAAACCGTGTACTGCCGCCGGTTTGGTTTTTCCAAAGAGAAAGCGCGGCAGATTATGGACGGAGACGGAAATGCAGACGGGACTTTCTTTAATGCCCATCAGGCTGTTGCTGCGGGTCTTATCCCGGAATCGCACATTATCAAAACCTCCAAGCAGGTTTGTGAAAAGGTAAAAAATAAAATTGAAGGCATAACGGATACCGGCGTAATCAGGGGCATTATGAACTCTGTTGCCTCGGAAATGGAAGAAAATAAACTTCCGGAAAACATTTCCGCTATTCCTAAGCAGAATGAACACGAATTACAAAAACAACAAGCTAAAAAACTAATGGAAGAAAAAGAAAAATTTTCTTTCGGCGCAGTTGCCGCACAGCTTGGATTCGCCGAAGACGCTCCCGTAGCGGGAGTTGCCGGACGCATTGCAGACTTGCTTCAAAAGGAAACCGAACTTGCAAAGGTACGGGACGATTTGAGCGCATTGCAGATTCAGCACAAGGGCAAGGAAACCGAAGTAACGAACCTCCAGGCTTCACTGGAGTCGGCAAATGCCGAACTGAAAACTTACAGGGACGCTGAACAGGCCGCTAAGGATCTGGCTATTGCCACTATGGTCGATGCTGCCATCCAGGAAGGGAAAATTGAAAAAGAGTCGAAAGAGACGTGGGTTGCCATGGCAAAAACCAATCTCGAACTGACTCAGAACACTCTGGCCTCTATCCCTGCGCGCGAACAAATCAGCAAAAAAATTGCTGAAGACCCCGCCAACATTCAAAACGCTCAAAAAACTTTGAGTGAAGTTGAAAGCAAGATTGCGGAAGAAGTAACGAAAGTTACCGGTAAAGATTTCAAATTACAAACATTTTAATATCTGACGATTAATGGCTGACACTGTAAACTATGCCGGAAATTCTTATTCGGGCGAAGTTTTAACCGACCTTTTGGTTTATACTGCAAAAGGCAACGACACCTACCGTGAAGGGCTTATCCACATCAAGCCGGGTATTCAGAAGAAATTCACCCTTCCCCACGTAAGTCTTGGTAAAATTATCCAGGACAACAAGCCGACCCCCGTCTCTGCCGACGGAGCAAAGGGAGCCGACGGACACAACGAATACGTTCATTCCGAACGCTATCTGGAGCCACAGGACTTTATGGTCTATCTTGAATTTAACCCCAGGGATTTTGAAGATTACTGGAAACCGTTTCAGCCTTCGGGCGAGCTGATTTTCCGGGAACTGGATCCGAAAGTTCAGGCAACCATGCTGCACCTGCTGATTGACCGCAAGGATCAGTATCTGGGCGACTGTATCTGGGCAGGCAAAAAAGGCGGCACGGACGCGGATATTAAATCTGACAGCGTCGACAACGTTGCTCTTGGAGGAGATTCGGCAGCCGGCCCGATGAAATATTTCGACGGATTCCTCTCCCGCGTGATTACCAATGTTAATTCTGCTGATGCGAATGAGATAGCTACCGGAAAAGTGATTGTTGCCGGCAATACCGCATTTACTACCGGAGTTAATGTAGAAAGCGCGCTGTATGCAATGTACAGGAAATGTCCGAAAAATCTGCGCAAAAGCGACAAGCTCGTTTTCGTGATGGGTTGGGAAGCCTGGGACCTGTACGACCAGTATCTGAGTTCCAAAGATATAAAATACAGTGAAAATGCCGACGTGAACAAGTATCGCTTCAAAGGCAAACGCATTGTTGTTATCAACGGGATTCCGGAACAGACTATCGCTCTCGGTAAATTTACTACCGGTATGGACTCCTGTCTGTGGATGGGCGTTGACTATGCAACCGATCAGGAATCGGTCAAGGTTGAACGCTTGCAGGCAAATTCCGAACTGTATTTCTTCCAGATGAGAATGAAGATAGACGTGAACATTGTTTTGCCGTCTGAAATTGTTGTCTGGACAACTTACAAATACGATCCCGACTAAAAAGTTGTTTCATTTTCTTGAATTTTTAACTAAAAAAAGGGGAGATGAGAGTTGACGCTCCGTTTCCCCTTTTTAATACAACAGCATTATGGCAAAAAGAATAAACGATATTGAAAATACAGATATTCTGCCGGAGACCTCCGGGAGAGTGAAACCTGTGGATGAAAGCTTGAATCCGAAAACCGGTTTTGGCGATTCTTCCGAAGGTACATCACCGGCGCAGGATAACAGCAAAAAAGTTTCTGAAGAAGAAATTCCGGAAGAAATCAAAAAAATACTGCGACAATATTCAAATGAAAAAGAACTGTATGTTGACAAATACGGAGGAGCTTTCGTTAAGAAGACTCAACCTGCATTGCTCAAAGATGCTATTCTTTATAAAAATCCTTTTTATAACAAATAATTTAAAAAGTAATGGCATTAGGTAATGTTTTTATGACCGATTTGGACGGGAATATTGGAACAGGGTCGCCCGCTTCTACTGAAAAGGTGTGCGGACTGCTGTTTGATATTTCTCAACAGACGAATTTCTGGACTTCGGAGAAAGGCTCGGAAGTGGCCGGTGTACTGAAAGACAGTGTGATTGAGCTTAATTCTCTGGATGATGCGGTAAAAATCGGCATCACCAACGAGAACACCCTGGACGGGAAACCGGAAGACGATTTGCTTTGCGGGATCCCCTACTATCACATCAATCACTTCTTCACCGCCGCCGGCGGCAGCGGACGCCTGTTCATCGCATTTGCAGACTGTTCTTCGAACTGGAACGCAATCATTGACATGCAGAAAGCGGCTGTGGGTGTTATCAGCCAGTTTGGAGTATGGACGGAGCAAACTTTGTGGACTTGTTCAAATGCGGAAAGCCCCCTGTACAGTATTGAATCGCTGGTAACTGACTTGCAGTCGACAGCCGAATCGCTGGCCAACAATTACAATGCCCCGGCAAGCATCCTGCTCTGCGCAAACTCATCCAGAATACGCACTGAAGTTTTGGAGCTTATCCCGACAGAAGTTCTTTTGAGCAAGATACCTCCCTGCATTATTGGCGCAAGATACGTGACCGTATTGCTTGGACAGGGGCTTGATTCTGAAGTTGCGACCATGCAGGCGCTGCTTGAATCGACCACTCCGGTCGGGTGTGTTGGAGCGGCTTTGGGCTGCTTAACGCGCGCAAGCGTAGCTGAATCTATCGGCTGGGTGCAGAATTTTGACCTGGCTGGCTATTTCCCGGATATTGAGTTCGGGTTTGGAGATTCAGCTCTCAACGATGAGAGCAGGCTGACCAGTACTTCAAAGTATTCGTCGCTGTCTTCCTTCGAGCTGGATGGACTGGATACCAAGGGTTATGTTTTTCTGGTAAAATACACCGGCCTGGAAGGGCACGTGTATTTTTCGGGCGACCAGACCTGTTCCAATGGAGACTATCGCACTATTGCCCGCAACCGCGCCATCAACAAGTCGCGCAGATCGGTCAGGGCAACTCTGCTTCCCTACGTCAATTCGCCGATAAAGGTCGATCCGGCAACGGGCTATCTTTCGAGCGCTCAAAGCGTAATCTTCTCCAATCTTGTAAGTGATATTCTGCAATCCATGGTGAACGCGGAAGAAATCAGCGGGTTCACTGTAAAAGTCCCTGCTAACCAGAATGTATTACAAACCGACACCCTGCTTATCCAGTACTCGCTGATTCCCATTGGCACTGCCAAGGCCATCAATGTAACTGAAAGCCTCGCTGTAAAAAAATAAGTAAATGACAATAAATAATGTAGCTTATTCCTGGGCGATGATAGAGCTTACCGCCCCGTTGCTTACAGGTTCGACCGGTACCAATCCTACTGTTTTGCAGGGTGTTTCCGGCATCAAGTGGAACATCAAGCACAAGATAGAGACCAACTACGGGCTTGGCGGAGAGCCGGCCAACAGGGGGTTCGGAAATACGGAGTATACGGCATCCATTACGATGGACTACAATACTCAAACGCAGCTCCGGGGCATAGCCGGCTCGCTGATGAATATTGGCGAGTTTGACCTGACCGTCTCATTTGCAAACTCTCTGGGTTCGAGCGACTGGACTACTGAAGTCGTTACGCTGAAAGGATGTATCTTTAACGAAGACGGAATGGAAGCCAAACAGGACGACACCAGCATTACACATGATTTTGAGTTGAATCCGTTTAAAATTGAGCTGCAAGTAACAACTGCTTAATTTGCTTTATTTAAGTTTTGGAAAGGGAGGATATGAAAATATCTTCCCTTTTTTCAAACCTGATTGTCGGGCAACCGCTATTTATAGTTGAACTATTAATAATTTATTTACAGTATTTATGGAAGAAAATATTCAACTCGAAGATGCGCCAAATGAGATTGGCCAGAAATTGCAGAAGGAAATTGAAAAAACGGTTGCCGAACTGAAAGAAAAGGATCCGCTGTTGAAGCGCGTATTCCCGATTGTCGTTTTTGGCAATGACGAAGATGGAAAGGACAAATACATCGGGTATTTCCGTCAGCCGGGCTTTACCGTATTCAGCAAGTACCTGAGTGCGACACAGGCCAACCAGGCTGTTGCCATGCGGACGCTTGCAAAAGACTGCTTCGTTGACGGAGATAAGGAGCTTGTCGACGACGATTCGCTGTTCCTTTTCGGTCTTATGGGACAACTGGGCAAAATCATTGAAATCAGACAGGGGAAACTCGTAAATTTATCCAAGCCTGGGAAGTAAAAAAGGATCAGTATTTTCGGCACAAGCTGATATACATACGCCACTACTTTCCAGGGGTTAATGTTGATGCGCTGGACGATGAAACGTTCGCCATACTTGCCAACGATGCCGAATGGATGCACGCACAGCAGATTCAATTAAATCAGGTTAAAACACTTGGCCTCCTGTCCTGAACGGCTTGCAGCCCTCATTATCAAAAAAAACGGTAATGAGGGCTTCTTTTTTAACCGAAACGGCGCGCAATCTACTATTCTTTATAAAAAAGTCAATACCCAATGGCAGAAACTTATGTTGTAAATTATGATATTAACGTCCAGTCACAGCAGGCGTTAAATGCTTTCCGGCAATTTCAGGAAGCAACTGTTCAGCTTCAGGCGTGCATGAAGCCGCTGGAGGATTTCCGGAGAAAAGTGTCGTCTATTAATACTGCGCTTAACAATATGGCAAAAAAAGCGCCGGTGATGAATATATCGACCGCCAAGGCAACGGAAAAGCTGGATGCTGTGCTTGCTAAAATGGAGCGGATTCACGCTATGGTAAGGCAAATGCCGCCTCTGAATATCGCCGCTGCCGGTGCGGGAACAAAAAAGACCGCTTCGGGCGGGACTTCCGGTCAAGGCACTTCCGGCAGCAATACGGTTATTACGGGTGGCGGTGGAACGAAGGGCAGCGGAAAGGCCGGTACTCCAGCCAAAGCTCCGGCTGCCGGTAACGTTAAAACACCTGTCGCGTTTTATGGCGGAGGCAAGGGGATTCCCCAAAATATCGGTTACAGGGCATTTGGCCAGTCGATGATTGATTCGGGGGGCGTTGGCGCTTTCAGCATGATGAAGGGAATGGGGATAAGTTACGGTATTATGGGGATTGGCTCACTGATGGGAAGCGCCATCAAGGAGTCGGTCGAATATGATAACCTGATGCAAACTACCCGGAACATACTTCAAACACACGACAAATACGCCAATTTTGACGAAAGGTTCAAGGGCATGGAGAGGACTGTCCGCAATGTTGGTGTTGAAACCAAATTTACTGCGGCACAGGTAGCTGATGCGAGCAGATTCCTTGCGATGGCCGGATTTGACGTGGAGGGAATTAACAAGACTATCCGTCCTATTGCGGACGTGGCTTTGATTGGCGACACCGATCTTGGCGCAACGGCAGACGTGGTTACGAACATTATGACAGGATATAATATAAAGCCCGATGAAGTTCGGAAAGCGGCTGACATATTAACCATGACTTTCACCAAAACCAACACGGAACTGATGGATTTGGCGGAAGCATACAAGTATTCTGCGAATCTTTTAAATGCCGGCGGGATTTCGTTTGAGGAAGCCACTGCCGGTCTTGGTATTTTGGGGAATGTGGGTATGCAGGGTTCGCAGGCCGGTACTACCATGCGAACAATTATGGCTAATCTTGTGAAGCCGACAAAAGCGCAGGGGAAGATGTGGGACAAACTTGGCATTGAGCGGCTCGACGCCAGCGGGAATGTGCGGGCATTGACTGACATATTTAGAGATCTGAGTGAAGCCGGAGTAACGCTTGAAGATGTTTACCGAATGTTTCACAGAACTGCTGCGCAGGGGGCGATGGCGTTGGTTAACAATATTGAGAAATGGGAAGAAATAGAA
>JAISFI010000036.1 GCA_031263685.1 Dysgonamonadaceae bacterium
GTGTTTTCCCGCTGGGGAAAAGTAGCCGCAGCCACCACCGTATCCACTTTAATCCTGCGCTTCAAGGTTTCGGAAATCATCTTCACCGGTGTTGCCGGCGCTATCGATTCCGGACTGAACGCAGGCGACATCGTTGTCGGGAAACGCCTTATCCAGCACGATTTGGACGGACGTCCGCTGATGAAACAATTTGAAATTCCCCTGCTCGGCATCCAATATCTCGAAGCCGATCCGGAAACCCTGGAAAGAGCCGTAAAAGCCGTCCATGCACTGCTCGACGGCAATCATTTATTCTCCGCCATCGGTGAAAAAGAGTTACAGACATTCGGCATTGTAAAACCCAAAGTCGTGGTTGGCGACATTGCCAGCGGCGATCAGTTTTTTGCAAGTTCCAAAGCAAAAGAAGAGTTGCTGCAGAAACTTCCCGGCGTCCTGTGCGTCGAAATGGAAGGCGCCGCGGTGGCTCAGGTCTGTTACGAGTACGGCGTATCGTTTACTGTCTTGAGAACCATTTCCGATACAGCCGATGAACAGTCGCACATTGACTTCCCTGCTTTTATTGAAAAAATATCGAACAGGTATTCTGTCGAGATTGTGAAAAACATCTTTCAATTACGCCAGTGAAGCCGACCTGCTGAATGTGGCGCCGTTCGGCAAAACCGCCGCCCAGTGGCGCGACGAAAATCCCGAAAGCATGGGAAATTTAAAATTTAGTTTTTAGTTTTTTGATTGATTTTACTCAATTCGGCCGCCGGGATTTTCATGATTTTCCGGTCGTAAGTCATCAAACCGTTGATTTCGGTTTCCACGTCGGTCGTTTGCGTATAAACGGCTGCCGAAAGTCCCTTGGGAATCAGTACCGTCAAGTCCGAAACAAATTGTGCGTAACGATCAGTCAGCTCTTTTTCGTTTTGGAAACGCTGATAACCCCAGTTGTTTTTGTCCTGCCAGGTGTGGCCTTCAATGGGCAGACTTAAGCCGCCAAATTCACCTAAGACAATTGCCCGTTCCTTACCGAATAAATCGGGGCGCGGCATGGCAGGTTCGGGATAATTGTGCAAATCGATGATATGTCCCACGTCGAAGAAATTGCCGCCGCTGGCTGTATTTACAAGGCGCGAAGGGTCTTTTTGCATGGTACGGTTCGTGATTTCCACGGTTTTGAATTGTCCCCACGATTCGTTGAAAGGCGTCCAGACTACGATGCAGGGAAAATGATACAGCGCATCGATAATCGCATTCCATTCCTTGCGATAAATGGCTTCCGATTCGGCAGTTCGCGTTTTGTCGCCACCTTTTTCCACGCCAATCAGTCCGGGTTGCGAAATCCAGTGGCTATGCTGCTTGTCACCGCCCGGCATGTCTTGCCAGACAAGGATTCCCAGACGGTCGCAATGATAATACCAGCGCGCGGATTCTGTTTTCGCGTGTTTCCGAATCATGTTAAAACCCATTGCCTTGGTTTGTTCGATGTCGAAACGCAGAGCCTCGTCGGCAGGCGCAGTCATCAGGCCGTCTGGCCAGTAGCCCTGGTCGAGCAGGCCGTACTGGAAGACAAATTTGTTGTTCAACAATATGCGCTGAACGCCGTTGGCATCGGGAGCAATGGAGATTTTCCGCATGGCAAAATAGCTTTTTATTTCGTCGACGATTTTACCTTTTCGCTCGATGGTAATTTTCAGATCGTATAAAAATGGAGTTTCAGGCGACCATAATTGAGGGTTTTCGATGTTCAGGACGGCACTGTTCGCTGTAGTTTCCGCAATTTTTGTGTTTCCGTCGAAAGCCCGGATACGTACTACATCTCCGCTTTTCAAGCCGATCGTTTCAACGCTTACGTTCAACTGTTGAGCGTCGATATTCGGCGTTTGCTTCAATGAAACGATGTGTGTGTCGGGAACGGTTTCCAGCCAAACGGTTTGCCAAATGCCGGTAACAGCCGTGTACCAGATGTTATGTGGAGTTTGCGTTTGTTTGCCGCACGGTTGTGGGCCGTCGTTTGACGGGTCCCATACTTTGACGATCAATTCCTGTTCTTTACCTTTTACGAATGGCGTAATGTCGAAGAAAAACGGATCGAAACCGCCTTCATGCAGGCCGATCGATTGGCCGTTGAGGAAAACTTCCGTCCGCCAGTCCACTCCGCCGAAGTGCAGGATAATCTTTTTGTCTTTCGTATGATTCAGAATTGTAAAATGGCGTTTGTACCATAAATGATGGTCTTTTCCTACGGGTTTTTCCACGCCCGAAAGCGCAGATTCGACGGCGAAGGGCACTAAAATCCGACCATCGTAGATAGCAGGATTTGCATCATCTACCGGTCGAATGGCATAATCCCACAAACCGTTGAGGTTCATCCAACCGCTGCTCCGTTCCATTTGAGGACGGGGATATTCGGGCAAGGGATTTTCCGGATCGATTTTATCCGTCCAAGCAGTTGTACGGATTTGTGCTGATAACAATACGCCGTTTATCAGCAGACAGAAAATTAATAAGTATTTATTCATTGCGTTTCAAAATTGTTTTTTTCCTGTTTAAAATAATGCCATATCCTGCAGCCAATAAATTCAGGAAAAGGAAAGCATCGGAAACCGGCACGGGCGGATTCTCTGTCGGTTCCTGGCCGGAAGTAAAATCGTCGTCATTTGATCCCGAATATCCGCTGCCGGAAGCATCAGACGACGATTTCAACCAGTTTTCAGTCTGTTCTTTGAACGTTGTTCCCGCTGCTGAAACGTTGCCGACTGCAAACAGGCAGATAAGAAGACAGCAGTATACCATTTTTCTTTTCATAATAATCAATGTTTACGATAAATAATTTTAGTAACGCTTACGCTTTTCGAAGCATGCACTTTTTTCAGCAGATACATCCCGTTTTCTGTTGGCTGAGCGACTTGAGTACCTTGTAAAGTATAATAGAAAATGTCGGTGACAGGATCGCCGGTTTGTATGTTCTTCAATCCTGTTTCCATATCTGCTATGGATATGGATTTAAAGGGCGATTCGACATTTATTCCTGCAACGACAAAGGCTTCAAAGGGTTTTATTGTAGCAGTTTCTTCACCTTCCAGTAAATTGAAGACATTCGCCTCTGGATCGTAAATGTAGCAGTGGTGTGTGGCATTCAGTTCCAGATTTTCTATCGACGGATTACTTACGAATGTATATCCTTCGGCAGGTGGTGTATATGTTCCTGCGAGATTTGGATTTTCGCCGGAAACAAAAGTTATTTTTGCATCCTCAAAAGCCGGCGGAAATTGAATGATATAACTCTCATTCGCCACAATTGAAGACGAATAAGCAAAGTGATCGTTTTCATCGTAAGTTTTTACCCAAAAACTACCAGTCGTACCATCATACACTTTCAATTTATCTTTTATGTCACCATTGCTCATGTGGCCAATCACATCGCTTAATTCAAAGGGAAATCCCATTGGATACCATTGTTTGGGTGCGACCGCCATCGTGTAATTAAATTTCGGAACTGTACTTAAATTTACATCGGTATAATTGTGAGGAAATCCATCGGTTAATGAAAGGGGTGTCAAGAATTCGGTAGTAGATGTAGATACGACATTCGTCCAGCTTTCCGGCGCCTGTTCATCGACAATGTGTTTCAAGGCATTGGGATTGATGGCGGTAAAATAATCGGTAGAAATATCGCCGGGTAGTTCACCTTCAAAATGAAGATTTGTGATAAGCTCGTTGCTGCCCAAGGCATTTTGGAGGGAGGCCAAATTATCCAACGTGTAATTATCGGTGAGCGTTACTGTTTCGAAACTTTCCAGTGAACCGCCGGAATAGCCGCCGATTTCGGTAGCGGTGATGCTCGTTGTCGGAACAATGTCATTGCCCTGAACCCATTCCGTTGCTCCGGCATGGCATTTATCGTTGGCGACGGAGCGGTAGTGTTTTAACTGGTCGGTGTGGTAGCCGAGTTGGGCAAGCAGATTGGCATCGCCTAAATTGGCGGCATAATGGGTATTGTCTTGAATAGAGGAAGTTAATAGGTATGCATTGTAGATCTCGTCGTAGTCCGTAGCCAGCCCGGAAGTTTTGTTACCATAGAGCAAATCTGATGCAAGTCCAAAATTGCGTCCGCCTACGATGGAATTAACAACATCGGTGGCCGGATTAATAATAGAACTGCCGGATGTTGTATTATTTTCGCCATATAATATTTGAATAATTGAATTTTGTATCAGGATCCGACCCTGTTCTTCCAGTTCTTTCGATGTATTTTTAAATGTAGTAACAAAAAGATCGGTACTGCGTGTTTTATTAGGATTATTTTCAAAAACAGAATTATATATGTATACTTTGTTCAATAGGTTTCCTGTAGAATTGATATATATTCCTCCACCTCCCCAATTCGCTGATTGTGATTTATTTCCTGTTAGGGTTACATTTACAAAATAGAGTTCATTTGTTAGATTTTCAGTACCAGCGACATATATACCGCCACCGTAAGCATTTTCGGTAATGTTGTTAGCTACTGTTGTATTAATCATTTTAAAT
>JAISFI010000154.1 GCA_031263685.1 Dysgonamonadaceae bacterium
GCATCAAAATCGGGCTGATAATAAAATCCCAGATGTGACTGTTTAAATATTTCCTGTGCCCTTTGATTTTGCGCCCCCTTTTTCCAAACCCAAATAATATCGCTAAGCCAGATAATCGCCCCGGTTCCCACACATATATAAAATGCTTGATTTAATGTATTTGCCGTATTGTAATGACTGTCCATCGCGGATTGTTCCCTGGTAACATGGTATTTTTTGTATTCGCTGTTTGACCAAAACTTGCATCCGACGCCTGCACCAATAAAACTGTAAGTCAGTAAAGCCTTCCCAACACCGCTTTTTGCCCCGGCAGTAACATATCGATCACCCCAGCCGGGTACGAATAATGACCGGATAGCATTTGACGGACCGCCCCCCTTGCATTTCAACAGTTTATCACTCATGTATGTTTCATCATTGATAAACACCTTATTGAATCGCCAGGAAAATTCCCCATCAGGCGCAGATCTCATAACTTTCTCCACATAGGATTTATAAGCATTGTATTTTCTGCTCGAAGAATACATGCCGGTCGCATTCTTCTTTACTTTTATGATGGACTGTTCGCCACTGATATCGTAAACAAACTCCGCTTTCGCAGCAACCGTATAACCCTTAATCAACGGCTGTTCCAATGCTACTTTCCTGCTTATTTGTCTCAATTTTGAATATAGACCAGGATCTGTAACGGACGATTCAAAAGAAGATGCCAATTCTCCTTCTGTATCAATTTCACAGGTAATAACAATTTCGGCATCGTCCGTGAACCTGTTGTTCAGCAATTCGGTTTTCAATTGCCGGATAATTAGCGCATCCAGTTCCCCATAGTCTTCCCGCATTATTTCGCTGTAATCATATATCCTGTTCTTTCTCTCTTTGAGAAATTGCAGCATTTCATCTATTTCCTTGATTTTGGAAGATACATACGATTCTTTGTCAGGTTTGACGGACAAGGCAATCTTGTAAGCAGTCTTCGCCTTGTCATAATCTTTGTGTTTAAAATGATTTTCGGCCTCGCTGATATATCCCTGATATTTTTCTTCTTTCCTTTTTTCTTCGGCTTTCCGTTTTGCTTCCTGTTCCTCTTTTGCCGCCTGTTCCTTCTCTGCTTTTTTCTTATCAACGAAAAGTTTATGAGCTTCGCTATAATCGTTTTTATTGATAACAACACACCAGTTAGTATTTGATTTTGTAACAACAATAGGGAAAAAATGACGTCCTTTCGTTATCTCTATTTCGGCAGGTCCCGTTACGTTTCCCATAGTAACTGCCGCTATCAATCCTCTATTTTCAATCATATTCGCCGCACCCTCAGGGCCATAAATAGCCATATTCGCCATCAAACTCATCGTCGCCGTTATAAAATCCTCGCCAAGCATATTATATCCCTCGTAATGCCCGCCGGACAAAACATATATATACCCATTCTCCCCTACAACAATCGGGTTTTCAGTAAGTTCGCTTGGAAGAAAAAATCTGGCGGCAAAGTTGTCTATTTCCTTTGAAGCCGACACAGATAGTTTTATAGTCATGGGGTTCTTGTAAATCCTTTTTATTATCAAGTCGGCACTGCGATGCTGTTCTCTGTTATAAAAGTAATTCTGTCCGAAAACGGAGGTTATGCACCATATATTGAATATAAGTATCAATAATATTTTGCAAACCGGTGTACTTTCTATATTTTTTCGTTCCATTTTTATTATCCTTGTTTTTTGCTACAATCCTTCAAGCATTTTAGTCACTTGCATAATACACTTGTCTTTAATCGTGCTACAATCCTTCATGTTTTCTTCAATTGCCCTTCTCTCATGAGCCTTAATGGCCCTCTTTAAAGACATGGCTTGAGCCGTTATTGATTTAGCCTGACCGACATAATCCAGTTCTTCAAATGTTTTACTGTTATTACGATGCGCTTTCATCTTAAATTCCTCCTTTTAATAATGGTAGAAACAATCCCAATCGTTGACGTTCTTTTCATCATCACATATAATTTTTATCCACCCGACTTTATTATCAACTGTTTTTATTTTTGCGACAAAAACACTTATTTCCTTTTCCTGAATGATGTCCCCTTCAATCGGGCTGCATGATTCATAAGGCGACCTGTCCACTTTCTTGGGATTATCAGATTTTTGCCTGTATCCGGCATACTTGATTTCTCCTTTGTGTAAAACTGCATAATAACCTTCCCCCTCGTAAACTAACTGTTTGATAATATCACCAACCTTGAAAAAATCCGGGCAATCCGTGTAATCGTGCTTATGTATCTTTGTAATTTTGATTTCCGGAATCAGATAATAATATATTCTGTTTTCCAGCATGGTAAATTTTTCATCTTCATCTGCTATGCCGAAACCATCATCCTTAAAAGAACCCTTTATTGAACCTGTCTTTTCCTTGAAGTCTTTGTTCCTGTACAGATCAAGCCTTTTACGCATGTACCAAGCAGCCGAATTAAAATATTCTACCTCATAACTGAAAACAGCCAGTTGAAATTTACTGTTTTTTTTATCATTTTGAATTGCAACTGATTTGTCAACTTGAATTTGTTCATCGGATATTTGGCCGGAATTTTTCTGAACATTTGGCGTACTCATTTCAGCGACAGGCTTGTCATTTGCCTTTTTGAACATATGGTAGGCAATTAAACCGCCTGCTGTTACAATAATTATAATTAAACACACTACTGCTATGTAAATCCATTTTGTATTCGGCCTTGTATCAGATTCAGTCTCTTCGTTTTCGTTTATCCGGGCTTGAGAGGCTTCGTATTCGGCTTTCTTCCTCGCCATTTCCAACTCGCGTTCGGTTGTTATTATCCTTTCCACTTCCAGCTCAATGTCGTATTCGTCAAACGGTTGTCCAAATTCCTTCAGGTTACGGATAGCCTTTAATCGGTAGTTCTGTACAGGAGCAGGAGCAGGGACGGGAACAGGTGACTGACCCCTTGGAGCATTGATGGTAATATTTTGCGGCGACTGATTCCGGGACGAAATGGCGGCAATTGTTTCATAATGACGTTGCTCCTGTCTTCTTACATTGGGCATGCACAGCGCGATTATCACGCCTATCCATGACAAGAAGAATGACAGGAAGAACCACAGGCATCCCGAATATCCCTTATTGGACATGATAAGGGTCGTAATCAACTGCGGTAATAATCCCGCTACTAAATAAATGGTAAGGAATGTCCCGCCAAGCACTCCTCCGGTAATAGCATCACAGGACGTCAACCACACAGAAGTTGACAACAGTATAAGTAAATTTTTTATTTCCATATCTATATCTTTTTGAATGATTACTCTAAAGTTGCTTGCCGCATGATTTTATCTTTTCAATTTCCAGTTCAACGTCATATTCATCAAACGGTTTCCCTATTTCTTTCAGGTTACGGATGGCTTCTATGCGAAGGTTCGGATCGGATGCATGAGCATTCGAGTTGTTTTGGACATTCACATTTGCACCTTGCGAATCATTCATCGCCCTGAGAGCCTCTTCCCGACGCTGTTCACGTCTCTTCCCGGCATTTACAACTGCCACTACAACTACTATTATAATTACGGGAACAAGTATAACAAGTAGTGACGCAGAGCTACCACCTATAGCCCCCTGAAGCAGTACGTTTTTTATTATCATATACATTAATCATTAATTGGTTTATTGCGAGTCTCCTCTATTCATATCCGTCACGCTTCTACTTGAAGTCTTGCCGTTCTTTTGGGAATCAAATGCTGTTCCCAATCTATCAATGATGCTTTTTGCGTGAGCATCCAACACTTCTTTTAAATTTTCCATTTCTTGCTTCATTTTTTAATATTATCGATTATTAAATATCTTCTCCGCCATTCCAGCGATATTGCTTGATCAATCCGTCTTTTATTGCCTCAAAAGAGCGCTTGTCGTTGTCAAGCACTTTTCATAGGTTTCGCCATTGCTTAATCGTCATTTCCGAATTGCTTGCAGCATCGTAATACATTATTTTATAAGGATTCTTATAGATATGAAACCAATAAATCGTACGAAGGTATGTTCCCATATCTTCGCCAACTCTTACGGCATAGTACGCTTCATTATCGTTAAATTCATGGATAACAAGATTTCTGATTCTCTTGACTTCCGGAAAGTTTCGGATTTCTTTAACTTTTCTTTTGATAAGGTTTTTGTCCGTAATCTCGTCGCCTTCAACTACGATTTTCCATTGGTTATTAAATTTCCTGAAAATGAGATAAGAAGGATAATCGTTCGTTTTTTGATTTATGGTTACACGCTTGACGAAATCACAGCGATATTCGTTGTCGTTTATGTACTTAATATCAATAGTACCGTATATTTTATGTTCAAAACCGTTGGCCTTCTGCAATAAAGATAGTTTTTGGCCGTATATTTTGTCTTTCTTCAATTGTTGACCGTATAACAAGGCCTCCGAATGATATAAATCAATAAGCCTGCCGGTGGAGTTCAATGAATGTGCGTTGCTCCATTCAATAACCAGTTGCGAAAGAATATCTTCTATCTTATTCGACCGAGGCAAATTGTCAACTGTAAGAGTCACTTCCTGTGTCAATTGGCGATTTTTCAGAAAATAAATTACGGTGAAGGACAAAGCGCCCAATAACAGTACGGCGCCAATCACGATGGCCACTTTAGTGAGGACTTGGGTTCTTTTTTTGTTTTTAATTTCTTGCCGGTTACGCGCTTCTTCCTCCATCCGAACCTGTTCTTCTCGTTGTTTCTGCTCCTGTTCGGCGATTTCCTCGCGTTTGGATTCTTCATAGGCCTTCTTAATCTTCTCTGTTTCAAGTTCAATGTCGTACTCGTCAAACGGTTGTCCAAGTTCCTTCAGGTTGCGGATCGCTTTTAATCGGTAGTTCTGTACAGGAGCAGACGCAGGAGGAGGGGCGGGAGCAGGGGCCGGTGACTGCCCCCTTGAATCATTGATCGTAATATTTTGCGGCGACTGATTCCGGGACGAAATAGCGGCAATTGTTTCATAATGACGTTGCTCCTGTCTTCTTACATTGGGCATGCACAATGCGATTATCACGCCTATCCATGACAAAAAGAATGACAGGATGAACCACAGGCATCCCGAATATCCTTTATTGGACATGATAAGAGTCGTGATCAACTGCGGTAATAATCCCGCTACTAAATAAATGGTAAGGAATGTCCCACCAAGCACTCCTCCGGTAATAGCATCACAGGACGTCAACCACACAGAAGTTGACAACAGTATAAGTAAATTTTTTATTTCCATATCTATATCTTTTTGAATGACTACTCTAAAGTTGCTTGCCGCATGATTTTATCTTTTCAATTTCCAGTTCAACGTCATATTCATCAAACGGTTTTCCTATTTCTTTCAGGTTACGGATAGCTTCTATGCGAAGGTTCGGATCGGCTGCATGAACATTTGAGTTGTTATGGACATTTACATTTGCACCTTGCGAATTATTCATCGCCCTGAGAGCCTCTTCCCGACGCTGTTCACTTCTCTTCTCGGCTTTTTCAACTGCTCCAACTATTACTATTATTATAATAATAGGGACAAGCATAATAACTAGAAATTTTGTCATATACATTAATCATTAATTGGTTTATTGCGATTCTCCCTTATTCATATCCGTCAAGTTTCTACTTGACGTCTTACCGCCCTTTTGGAAATCAAATTACTGTTATTTCCATGCTCTTTCATGTTTTTCCTCCTTGCATCTGCTATACGAACTTCACTATGATTCATGACCGTTTACTCAAAAAGTGATGTATAAGGTTCTCCCTTCATGAAAGGGAGACGGTTTTTTTTGTTGAGATACTCACTTTCCACTATATGAAGAAAGATTGACAACGCTTTGTCAAAAGCAGAATACTTTTCATATTTAACAGTATCATCACGACCGTAAGACAAAGATATTTCATAATATGCAAAATAATACTGTATCGCGGCTTCCGTATAAAAATCAGGCATCTCATCTTTATGATCCACAAGATCCTTGAAAATAGCCGGCATACCAGCTATTATAAGCCGTTTATCAAGAATATACGCTTCTTTGTTATAATGATCAAAAACTTCTTTAGACATATACTTCGCGTTTAGTCTGAACATTTCCTTTTGAAGAATTGTTGCAGAAGCCATGTAGTGTGGCTTACGAAAGATATTGTCAGCTTTAACAAAATGAGCAGAAAAAAGAAAACTAAACGCTGTAAACTCGGTTTCAGGTATAGTAGCCGTAGTATAGACAGTCTCAATATTAGCTCGTTGAGCTTTTAATTCGGAAGATAAGTTTCTACCTGCCAATATCTCAAAATATGCATTAAGATCTGAAAAGGCTCCAGCTTTTATAGCTGCATTTCTGGCTTCATTCCCAATGTTCACGCCTTTCGGTATCAGCCATCCGCGATAGTCGATCGTCCAGACCTTCTCAAAATCCCATTTCAGAACGGATGTCAGCCATGATTGCCATGATTCGTTTTTGAAATCCGCCTCTTCCCTATCGGCTCCGTCTTTGCTGTCGGCTTTCATGCTGCGCCTTTCCAGGCCGTTTATCTTCATTGAAGTCAAGGCATAGCAATTTGAAATACGTCCGGAACCGGACTCAATTCTTCCTGCGGAATTATTGCCTCTGGCCGTAATTGTTGTATTGACAGCGAAACAATTGCTGATAGTACCGATACCACCACCGCTTCCGCAAATACCGCCTGCAGTAGCAGAAGAAATATTCCCCGTATTAAAACAATTACTGATAACACTTTCATATCCGCAAATACCGCCTGCATAATCAGTCGCAGAAATATTCCCCGTATTATAACATTTACTAATAAAACTGCTATGTCCACAAATACCGCCAGCAGAAGCATGATATTCACGAGAAGAAGATGAAGAAGCAGCAGAAATGTTTCCCGTATTAGAACAATTACTGATAGTAGTACCGGGACCTCCGCAAATACCACCCGCATAAGAAGGATGATGGGCAGTGGAAGAAGAAACTGCAGAAATACTCCCCGCATTAGAACAGTTACTGATAATACCGCCCGCTCCAGATCCGCAAATACCGCCTGCACGAGGAATACAATCAGGAATAGAAACAGAAGAAGTCGCAGAAATATTCCCTATATTAAAGCAATTATCGACAGTACTATTCTCTGCATATCCGCAAATACTGCCTGCATGAGGAGAAGGAGATGCCAAAACAACCTTTCCGCGTACGTTTATATTTTTAACCGTAGTGCCGGAGAGATACCCGAAAACGCCGGCATAGTCTCCGGTAGTGTTTATGTTTAATTCTATCGTATGTCCGTTTCCATCAAAAATACCGCTGAAAGGAAAATCTTCAGTGCTGCCGATAATGGTAGTTATTCCGGCCAGATATGTTGTCAACTTGAAATGATAACCTTCATAAGTTGTGCCGCCATTTACCATCCTGGCCAGTTCCTCCATGTGGGCGCGGGAGGAAATCAGGAAAGGGTCGCTTGCCGTGCCGCTGCCGCCGCCGTATTGCTGTGTAAAGGCTGTGCCTGTCGCCAGTGACAGGCACAGAGTTGTCAAAAGGATAATTTTTTTCATCATATTGAATTGAATATTTCCAGTGTCACAAAAATTAAGAGTTTCTTTTTCATTGTCAAACCGTTTAAAAGGTAATTAAATATCTTCTCCGCCGTTCCAGCGATATTGCTTGACCGGTCCCTCTTTCATCGCCTCATAAGAACGTTTATCGTTGTCAAGCACTTTTTTAAGCAGCCACCCTGCATCTATGCCTGCCTGTTCCCTGTCTTCCGACTTTGCGTACAAAGCAAACATCGGAATACCTTCCCATCTGGTGTTATCACCGCCAAGCAAATCCCTTGCGGCAAACCACTCGTTTTTCCTGTTTTTGCACCAGCAATAAACAGCACCCTGCAAAAAATCCATCATTCTTTGCTTTTGTTCTTCGGATATTCCGTGAACTTCTTTGATTTCTGATTTTTCTACTAACATAACTTTTTACTATTAAAATGTTTATATTTAACTGATGTTACGCAGTACCTGTGAATCCAGAACGGATCCAATCTTGGTAACCTGAAACGTCGAGACTACGCGCGGGTTGAAATCCGGAACGGATGACCTCTTGGTAGCCCGATGTGAAACGTCGGGGGATTGTCCATGACAGGTACCGGAGTGGCGAAGCCTCGACATTTGTTTGATCCTGCGGCCGGGTTCGGCTTGATGGATGCGGCGATAATATATCGGGGATTCGCCGCTCCGGTACAATGAGTCCGGCACCCATCCCGACGTTTCACATCGGGCTACCAAGATTACATCCGTTCCGGATTGAACTGTACTGCGTAACATGAGTATTTAATTAATTTTTTATTGTCATTTGCAGGCGTAAACACCAGCCTATTTTTCATTCAATAGCTCTAATTGTCTTATGGCGTATTTATGTTCTAATTTGCTTGCTTTTTCAAAACATTCTTTTGCTTTGTTGAAAAAGTCGTCTCCTTTGTTTTTACTCTGTTTCAAGTAGGTATGCCCCAAATAGAACAGTGCAGCAGGATACTTGCCATTTCTCACATCTATTGCCTGAATAAAATTTTGTTCGGCATCTTTGTAGCATTTGTTTTTATAATCTTTGAGCGCCAACAAATAATAATAACTTGCATCGTGCTTTTTGCCACTTTGCAGTAATAAATCAACGGCAGTTTGAATATCAGAATTATCCAAATTTCCCTCTACTTCGTTTTCCGTATCTTTTATTACATCTTTTACGAATTTTATATTAGTTTTCAACTCAATGTTTGTGGATTTTGTCGAAATTTTGATGGCAATGTAAATACTGACAAATCCAAGCAAAATGCTGATAAAACCTAATGCCATACTG
>JAISFI010000161.1 GCA_031263685.1 Dysgonamonadaceae bacterium
CTTATTCCAAAAATTTCCTGTAATGAGATAAAATTGAATTAAAACTTAAATCTATTATCCGGCAGGACCATAAGTGTCATGCCGGACAACAAAATCGGTTATTCTATCTCATGCATCCACCCTCTCTGAATAAATTTTAGTTTTTTCCCATTATCTGTGAGGGTAAACCAAATTTGGTTTTTCAATGCCAGTTCCAAGTTACGATATGTAGATACTGGGATTGTAGCTTCCGGAGTGTTATAATATAAACCAAAATCAACCTCAATAACCTTTCCCGTAGAAGTATCTACGGTCATGGATACATCAACCTTTGCCCCTTTTACCCTTTGCTTTTCGGCAGAAGAAAAAGCGTTGTTGACAATAGAGATACACTTTTGTCTGGTCCAGTTGTCGTCTTCAATCAGCGGAAGTAAATCTTCTATATTTCCAATGGGATTTCCATCTTTACGTTCGTAATGAGAATACGTGTATTGATTCGCTTTGTTGTAAAGCGTTACAATCCAATAACTTGCCTTATCGCATTGATAAGTGTACCCGTTTTCACTAAATGTTTTTGTTTCATTGTAATAATACGTTTGCGCTGCTATTTTGCTAACACCAAGCAGCAAAATAATTAAAAATAAATGTTTTGTTTTCATGCGAAAAAATTATTATGAAAAAGGTAATAGTGAGGCAAGATATTTTCTTGCCTCGCTATCTTTTCAATAAATTATTCTACCTTGTGCATCCAGCCACACACTAAAACCAATAATTGACTACCAACTTCTGTAGGTGTAAACCAGATTTGATTTTTTAAGTTTTGCTCTATTGTACGATATGTTGATATAGGAATAGTAGCAAAAGGACTGTTTTTTAAAAAACGGAAATCAACCTCAATTACATGTCCATTATCAGAATTAATAGTCATATTAATGTCAAATTTCTCACCCAAAACTCTTTGTTTTTCTGTGGCGGAAAAAGCATTATTGACAATAGACATACAAGTTTGTTTTGTCCAGTTATCTTTTTCTGTCAATGGAACATATCCCCATAAAATATTTGTATTGGTAACACGCGTTCCATCTTTGTAATTGAAAGTTAGAGAATCTGTGTAAATGTTATTAGCATTGCACAATGTTACATCTCCCCCAATTGTTGTATTACAACGATATGAATATCCATTCTCTGTAAATATTTGCGAGGTATTGTAATAATACGTTTGTGCAACTATTTTGCCAACACCAAGCAGCAAAATAATTAAAAATAAATGTTTTGTTTTCATCTGAATATATTTTGTATGTAATTAACCTTTGTTGCTACCTCTTTCCACTGTTCATCCCAGTAAAAAAGCGTATATTTTTTACCGGGGCGGTATATCAGATAGCCGTCCTGCTGATACAAAGTAATATCTCTTTTATGGAGGGTATCCGGCGCAAGATGTTCTATTGTTCCGGCACTGTCGATGGAAAACGGGTGAGACAGCGATTGCGTTTTCCCTTTATAATAAGACATTGACAAATAGACACAGCCCCGCTGCATGTTCCGAAAGCTTGCCGACGATTCATTTCCTTCTTTTTTTATCGGCGTCCATGCCACAATGCCCCACTTGCTATAATTGAATACTGCGGCAAAGGCATACCTGATATTGTCCCGGTCGAGAAGAAAATCCGCTGAAACCTTTACATCTGCTACATCGCCATATTCGGAAGTCACGTCTTTGAGATACGGCGACCGAAAATATCCCGGAGGTATTTCCCGCGGAGGAGCTATCGACGCCAAAGCGTCCGGTTGCTTCTGGTAAGTAACGCGATAAGCTTTCCCGACTTCACGCGGCAAAGTGAGGACATTAAAATTCTTACCGGTACCTGCAAAAGGAACCGGTCTTTTGTTCCTGTCGAAAGTCACGTTCCAGTAATGCCGTCCGCTCGACGTAGCCCAGAAGGGACAAAAATCCACACAACAGGGAAGACCAATGGAGCGCATCACATACGTCGTATATACGGCTATTCCCTGATTAGTTCTTTGGATTTCTTTTGGACGGTTTTGTCCATTTCTGCATCCAGCACGTTTACATTTTGGGCAACAAGCGTTCCGATACACAAGAACAGAAACGCAGTCATTAGATAATTTCTTTTCATAACAACGGATAATTTAAATGTTTTTATACTATAATTATAATCCTAATCCACCGGCCCATCCAGCAACAAATCGTGGTTTTTCTTCGACGCATCCTCTTTCTTTGCTGCACTGTTTGATAAGTCAATCTGCATGGAGGCAAAAAGTGTTTTCCAGAATGTTTCCGTTTCCTTATTCTGTATCCGGTAGTCGAGTGTGGAAATGACCAATGTTGCTTTGTCGAGCGGTATCCTTATCAAGGCCGTGCCCGACGGCTTTTCCAACTGTTCGTACAACACAATCTGCGCACACTTTTTGTTTTCGGGCTGCTGGTTGAACAGCGACCAGTCGGTGCGCGAAGCAATAAGAACAACCTCGGCCTTTTCGACAATTTCACCGCCCAGGCCGCATTTGAGGATTTGCTTATCGCCTTCCATCTCGGCAAAATACAGGTGCGGCAAGTCGAAATATTTACCCCAATCGGTCGATGTGTTGGTTTCCAAAGCAGTCGCCTTTCGGTCGGTCAACGTCCAAGGAAAGGGAATAAGGGTTTTCAACGCCGGATTGTCGGTTTTCTCGGCAAACATAATCCAGATGAAACCGCCGTTTTTGCGAATCTTTCCGGCTTTTTCCAGTTGTTGCTGGTTTACCGTTTCAGCTTCGATAATGAGCAAGTCCGCTTCCAGTTGAAAATCAATGCCAAGCTGTTTCAACTGTTTGTATAGAAGTCCGTTTTCGTTGCCGATGAATGTAGCGGAAACGTATTTTACCGGTAAAAATTCGGGTGGCTTGGGCGCAATACATTCGCGATACGTATCCCACCGGCAGGCTTGCGGTTCGCTTTCGGAGAGTGCGGCCTTCAATGCTTCAAACATCGGAAGCGGCTTGTAGAGGGGCAATTGCGGATCCAATCCGGGATTGAAGGTGGTTACGTATGGCGGTATGCGTTCGTACTGATAGCCGGGCTTGCCTTCTTCGTAGGGCTTGCCGGCGAAGATTCCATCGGAAAGATTGGGCAAGCGCGAAAAATCGTGATAACCCAAATTCAAATGCTCGATGCCGAACCAACTGACCTCCGAAGGGGAGAAATAGGCCAGAAACGGACGCGCCATTTGCACTGCATTCTGGTACACATCAACAGCCAAAGCCTCGTTGCGTCCGTAATACGATTCGAAGGCTTTGTCGCCGACAAAAGGATAGAGTTGCGAAGGCTTGCCGTAATAGGTGGCGCTAAATTCACCGACAACCAGCGGTTTATTCAAGTTTTGGGGCAGATCTTCAGTACGCAGGCCGTGTCCGAAGTGCTTGCTCCAGACAGGCAGCCGACCGTCCATGTCGCGGTCGCCGTCGAGGGTGATGAAATCGCGGGTAGGGTCTAACTGTTTGGCGCTTAATGTCAGTTCGACCAATCGATTGTCCCATTTATCGGAAACTTCTTTGGGCGGCTTGTTCAGGAGGGCGATAGCAAACATTTCGTTGCCTGCGCTCCAGCCAATCACCGAAGGGTGGTTTCTATCTCTTAAAATCAAGCGATTGAGATGCTCCTGCGAACGCTGCCAGGTGATTTCCTCTTCCAAATTCAAACGAATGGAGGAACCGAACAAAGCCGTTTCATCCAACACCATTAGCCCCATTTCATCGGCCAAATCGTAATATACGCGCGGCCAGGGTTGTGCGTGAGGACGAACGGCATTTCCTCCAAAATCCTGAATCATTTTGTACCAGGCGTATGCAAAGCGGCGCGAACAGATATAAGCGCTGAAAGGATGCTGAATGTCGCCGAAGCACTGGATTTTTTCTCCGTTCAGTTGAAATTCATCGCCCACGATTTTCAACTGCCGCCAGCCGAAGCGCGTGGACTTGCAGTCGAGCGTTTGCTTTTTTCCGTTGATATTCAGCAGCAAATTATAAAGATTAGGCTGCGCGGGCGACCAGTAGTTGAGTTCGCCGGTTACCGCTTTTTGCAGGAGAACGGTTCGTGTTTCACCGGCTGCGAGTTCGATGTTTTTTCCGGCGGGAATTTGCAAGGCGGTATTTCCCAAGTTCCATGCAATTTCGGCGGCGGAAAGCGGATGGGAAAAGTCCGCGCGATTGATCCATTCCTTTACTTCGCCCGATAGACTGATTTTCTGCTTTTTACCGGATTGATTTTTCAGTTCAACTTCAATCTCCAATACATTTTTATCCACCAGCGGCTTTACAAATACGTCGGCAATATGTACATCGGGTACGGCAAGTAGAAAAACGTCCTGCCAGATACCCAGCAAATCGTCGGTGTTGGAACCGGTCGGATAGGTGGCACCGAATTTGGAATATTGAGGATGATTTTTGTCGAAAAGCTTGCTGTGGCGCAGGCCGACTAAGATTTCATTTCGTCCATTTGGAAGCACGTAATCCGTAACATCAAGCTCAAAGGGCAGATGACTGTCGAAGTTTTTACCGGCTTCCTTTCCATTGATGTAAACCGTACTTTCGCCTGCAACGGCTTCGAAATGAAGATAAATACGTTTGCCGTTCCATGCTTCGGGCAGGGTAAACGATTTGCGCAGCCAGGCCATACGCGCGTGAATCCATTTTTCGGGATAAGAAGGAAAATAAACCGAACTCGGCGCGTAAGGCTGATCGGTTCCTGCGCCTGTTTTTGCACCTCTCCCCCAGTCGTTCACATTGACTGCCGAGGGAATTTTGATTTGTACTTCCTCCCATTTTCCCGCGGCAGAAGACGGAAGTTCGGGCGTGGGAGTTTCTCCTTGTTTCCAGCCTTGCGGTGCGGGAATGGCCTGTATATCCCAGTATCCGTTCAGACAAATTTCATCGCGGAAAGGCTTTTCCTGCGGAGTTGTTAAACCTTCGGCGGGAGAAAAATCGCCGTCGAAGACTACGCCTTGTGCCGAAACCGCAGCAGCGGAAATCAGCCATAATAATGTTGTTTGTATGCGTTTCATATCTTAAAATTATTTCGTATAAGTTAATCTCTCATGTTACGCAAGAGCATCATGCATGGTCGCGGCACATGCACATGTACATACGTCACTGTTGTGTGTCTATATACACTACTGTTGTGTGTCTATATACACCACTGTTGTGTGTGTACATACACCACTGTTGTGTGTGCACATACACCACTATCGTGTATGTACATACAAGGCGGTCGTGCAGGATGCTTTTGCGTAA
>JAISFI010000177.1 GCA_031263685.1 Dysgonamonadaceae bacterium
GTGTGTGTGTGTGTGTGTGTGTGTGTGTGTGTGTGTGTGTGTGTGTGTGTGTGTGTGTGTGTGTGTGTGTGTGTGTGTGTGTGTGTGTGTGTGTTAGCGAAATTATTCGGAAGCTCCAAATAATTTTCGTTAAATAAATATAAAACAATATTGTTCATTTCCACAACTATCATAACACCCGTATAACTCTTATTTTTTTAACTTTACTTTAGCGCTAAAAATTCAGCGGCAAAGGTAATGCAAAAAAATAGAAAACAAAATATTTGGAGATTTTTTTTCTGCCAATAGTTTAACCTTTACACCGTAGCCTATTGGCGTTTTAAAAGCTTTCATTTCCCGGACATACCATAAAAAAGCGTAAATATACCATATTGTTGGTATTCTACATCCCGACAAACTGCCTTACCTTTGCAGCATGATCAAGCAAAAAACAATATGATAACAGCATCTTCAGTATTTTCAACGGTATTTCATACCAAATCTGCGGTATCTCAGGAAAGTTTCAGTCTGGAAGACGTTTTGTCCGAAGTTTATTCGAAAGAAGTTTATCCGAAAGCGGAACAAGCGGCGAACAGCCAAATCCAAATCAGTCATTTAAACGTGACGATCAAAGATAATCACATCCTGAAAGACGTTAACCTGAAAATTCCAAACAACAAGATTACTTGCATCGTCGGCCCTTCGGGATGCGGCAAATCTACCTTGCTAAAAACAATCAACCGCTTGATCGACGACAATAGGGATGTGAAAATCAACGGGAAGATAGTGGTCGATGGCGAAGATATTTACGGAAAGAAGGTTGAAATCACGCACATACGGAAAAAATTAGGCTTGCTCTCTCAACGACCTACGCCACTGCCCATGTCTATTTACGACAATATCACCTTCGGATGTAAAATCCACGGGATTCGCGGAAAAAAGACGCTCTCGGACATCGTAAAGCGCAATTTGCTTGCCGCCGGCTTGTGGGACGAAGTAAAAGACCGCCTGCATGCTCCGGCTTCCGGCCTTTCTATCGGACAGCAACAACGCTTGTGTCTGGCGCGCGGACTGGCCGTAGAGCCTCAGTTTATCCTGGGCGATGAAGCAACTTCAGCCCTGGATCCGATTTCAAGCCGGCATATAGAGGATCTGTTCCTGCAACTGAAAAAGAAATACGGCATCATACTGGTCACTCATACCTTGCGGCAAGCGCTCCGAATTGCCGACTACGTGGTTTTTATCTATCTCGGAAAGGTGATAGAAACCGGCTCTGCAGAGGATGTATTCCGCAACCCGAAACATGAATTGACCAAACAATACATATCGGGTGTGTTCAGCTAAAATAAATTGCTAAAATAAATTACGAACTTCTACCGTTATTCATAATGATGTATAAATTACCGGAAACCCTTGCCGAAGATATTGCAAGTTTTGGAACGCTTATCAACGATTTCAAACAGAACAAAGTAGAGCCTGTAAAGTTCAAAGCCATACGTGTGCCTATGGGAGTGTACGAACAGCGTAAAGACCGGGTGTACATGGTGCGGGTGCGGACAACGGGCGGCGTGATTTCTCCCCGTCAACTGATTGGCCTTATTGACATTGCCCGCCGGCATCATTCCAATCTGCTTCATATTACCACCCGACAGGAAATCCAATTGCAAAACCTGTCTTTAGACGAGATAGAAGCGATTCTTGTGGAATTGCAGGCTATCGGTTTGACTTCCAGGGGCGGCGGTGGAAATACCGTTCGCAACATCCTGGTGTCGGTAAACAGTGGTATCGCCGAACATGAAGTTTTCGATCCGACGCCTCACGCGATTGCACTGACATCCAAGCTGATTGCCGAAAACGATTCATTTACCTTGCCCCGGAAATTAAAAATAGCTTTCTCCAACCGGGAAGCGGCAGATTATGCAAGTGTCAACGATTTGGGATTTGTAGCCCGCATGAAAGACGGGAAACGGGGATTCAAGGTATTTATGGGTGGTTCTGTGGCCTCTCAGCCTACCGTCGGTTGGGTATTTTCGGAGTTTTTGCCGGAAGAGCATCTTTTCGCTGTCGCGGAAGCTGTTAAACGGTTTTTTTCCGAGCATGGAAATCGAAAGAACAAACATAAGGCACGCTTGCGCCACATCTTTTACAGGCTGGGGGCCGAAGCATTTTTCGCGCTGTTTGACAAGTATTATCAGCAGGCAATCCTGACAGAAGCAGCGTTTCGCCCGGAGCTGCCTGCTGCGGAAAAGCGTCGTATCCATACGCCCTGGAACACGGTTGCCGGGGAAGCGTTTGAACGGTGGAGGAAGAGATACGCAAGTCGCCAGCGACAAGCGGGTTTGTATAGCATCATTGTCCCGTTCACTCACGGAAATATCCGGCTGCATGAAACGGAAACGGTGGACAAGCTACTGGAATTGTTGCAACTGGCCGATGCGATAGGGGAGGACACAATCCGTTTTTCGACGACACAGCATATACATCTCCGCAATATTCCGGAAAATGCACTGATCGATGTATATGATAAGGTAAAACAATTGAAGACGGATGTCGATATGCCGCTGATTATCAATAATATCGTTTCCTGTACGGGAGCAGACACTTGTCGGCTGGGCATCTGTTTGTCCAAGGGCTTGGCGTCGGCCATCAGAAAGGAATTGATAAAAAAACCGCAAGGATTGGACGCTGTTTCGGATGTGCGGATACAAATATCCGGCTGCCCCAATTCATGCGGTCAACAGGTTTGGGCGGATTTGGGATTTTCCGGCAAAGTGCTCCGAAACGACCGGATTTATCCGGCTTATCAGATATATGCCGGCGCTGCCAGGGGCGAGCATCCTGCATTGGCACAACCGGTTGGAAACCTGAGTGCGAGGGATATTCCCAGTTTCGTATCGGATTTGTTGGCAGATTATAGCCAAGCGGTGGAGCAATACCCTGATTTCAGGACTTATATTCAATCGGAAGGACAGGCAGTTATACAGCAATTACTGGAAAAATACCGGGAAGTTCCGGCTTTCGAGGTCGACAAGAATTATTATTTCGATTGGGGCAGCGATAACTTGTTCAGTGTGGCAGATAGGGGTGTTGCCGAATGTTCCGCCGGACTTTTTGATATGATAGACCTCGACCTGAAATACATCAAACAATACAGAGACGAATTGGCGGAAGAAACAGATACGGACAGGATCAACAAACTCTTGCACAACATCGTTTATTCGTCGTCCCGCATGTTATTGATAACGCGAGGCGTAGAGCCTAAGACGGTGGACGATGCTTTCGACTTGTTCATCTCTCATTTTATTGCCGCCGGTATTGTCGATAAGAAATACACAGATATCGTCCGCATTGCCAAAGAAGAAAAAGATGCCAATCTCAGCGGCCGTAAAGACGAAGTCTATGCCCTGGCAGATACGGTCATTGATTTGTACCGGAATATGGATGATTCGTTGCAATTTAAGAATCTATCGCCGGTAGAACCTGCGAAGCAAGTAGCAGCATCCGGTATTCCGCCAACTGATGAGGCCGTTGGTCTGAAAAAATTCAAGGATTTAAGAGGCGTTGCCTGTCCCATGAATTTCGTGCAAACCAAAATTCAGTTATCGGCCATGCAGCCGGACGAACTGCTGGAGATTTGGCTGGACGACGGGCAACCGATTCAAAATGTTCCCGGCTCCGTACGCAGCGAAGGGCACGACGTCCTGGAACAAACACAGTTACAGGATTACTGGAAAGTAATTATTCGGAAGAAATAAGATAAAATCATCAAACAAAAATATCAAACAGTTTATATCAAAAACTATACAAACATGGGAAAGATAAAAGTAAACGACGAAACGCAGGAAGTGAACTTTCCGCTTACGCTGACGGAACTGATCGGCATCAACAAGGTGCTTCAACCGGACATGGTTTCCGCACAGATAAACGGAGCATTTATCGATCGTGAAAATTTTGATGCGACCGCCATTAACGATGGCGATGAAGTTGATTTTCTGTATTTCATGGGAGGAGGACAATGATGGATTTCACGACCGAACAGATAGAACGTTACAGTCGTCACATTCTCTTGCAGGATGTTGGTGTAGAAGGGCAGGAGAAAATAAACAAAGGCAAAGTGCTGGTCATCGGCGCCGGTGGACTGGGAGCGCCGGTATTGTTGTATCTGGCTGCTGCCGGTGTAGGTACGCTGGGTGTCATAGATGGAGATGTTGTAGATTTGAGTAATCTTCAGCGGCAGGTTATCCACTTCACGCCCGATGTAGGCAAACCTAAAGTGTTCTCTGCCCAGGAGAAGATTCATCAGATTAATCCCGATGTGAATGTGATTCCCTACCACCGTTTTTTTACGGCCGAGAATGCTTTTGAAATCATCAAAGACTACGATTTTATAGTGGACGGAACAGACAATTTTCCTGTCAAATTCCTGATAAACGACGCTTGCGTATTGGCCGGCAAACCATTTTCGCATGGCGGTATTCTTCGCTTTGAAGGACAAACGCTGACGCATCTTCCGGGAACGGCTTGTTACCGTTGCCTGTTCCATAGTCCGCCGCCGCCTAATGCTGTTCCAACCTGTTCACAGGCTGGCGTACTGGGCGCTATCGCCGGAATGTTAGGAACAATACAGGCTGCCGAAGTGCTCAAATTCCTGACCAATACAGGCGAATTGCTGACAAACCGTTTGCTGACGTTCAACGCAAAAACGATGAATTTCCGAACAATAAAAGTCCATAAAAACGGTAAATGTCCCATTTGTGGAGAGCATCCTGTTATCACGGAATTAAAAGAATCGGAACAGGCCGTCTGCGAATTAAAGAAAAAATCATAAACAGATGATACAAATTCCCACTCACATTCTGACTGCAATTGTCCGGCAGGCGCGTACCGAATTGCCCAACGAGTGCTGTGGTTTACTCACCGGCCTTGAAGGTGTTGTGCGGAAGCAATACCCAATGACCAATACAGACCACAGCCCGGAACATTTTTCTTTCGATCCCAGAGAACAGTTTCAAGTCTTGAAAGCGGCGAGGAGTGAGGGCTTGAAAATCATTGCCAATTATCATAGCCATCCGTCTACGCCTGCCCGTCCGTCGGAAGAAGATATTCGCCTGGCTTATGATCCGGATATTGTCTATATCATTGTTTCTTTGGCAGAAGAAACGCCTGTTGTAAAGGCTTTTTCGATCGTGGAAGGAACGGTTAAGCAATTGGAATTAAATCTCATCCAAGTGCATACAATACCTGATCGACAATAATCGGTATATCACGCTCCTTAATTCCGGCAAGAATAAGTTCCGGAGTATCTTCGTTCATCATTTGGATGAATTTTTCCTGCGAATGTTGCGACGCTTCCGCAGCAAGTTTATAGAGACTGATTGCTCTTTTATGCTGCTTCATCGCCAACAGCGTATGTCCGTAATTAACATAATCGATCATTTCCGGTTGCGCACTCAGTATTTTGTCGTAATATTGTGCCGCCTGTTCAAATTTACCCGACAGGAAAGAAGACCATGCAATAGGTCGCCACAGTTTAGCGCCGCTACTGTTCAGGTATTCCACTTTGAAGTAAGATTTTAGCGCATCTTTGTATTTTTTAAGTTCGAGGTAGCAATGTCCGATATTTAGTTGGACTGACAGATTGTCAGGACTTAAACGTTCCGCTTTCTGATAATAAACCAGCGCTTCTTCCGGTTTTTTCAGAATACGGTAGCAGTGAGCGACTTTTTTCAGCGTCCATGAATGGCCGGAATCTATTAAATCGGCTTTCAGGTAAGCGGCTAAGGCAGCTTCTATATTACCTTCCATTTGTTCGCAGTAGCCGATTTTTTGAAATAAAACGGCGTCTGCATCACCTTCTTCTTTTGTGAGCTGGATAAAAATATCCCTGGCATCTGCCAATTGATTTCTGTCGAAATAATAGGATCCGATGGAGAGGAGGCTTTTCCTGTCGGCAATAAACTGTCCGATCGTTCGTGTCTTGTGAATGGCGAGCGGGGTAGAAAATACATCTTCAAAATCCTGTCTCCTCGGATGTACTTTATAAAAGCGGTACAAGTCATGAATATATTGGTTGGAAATCGTTTCCGCCCGTTTATCGCGGAGAAGTGAATTATCTTCCTTTTCCTGTTTGAGCATCTCGCTGATTTCGGCCGACATCTGTGCCGACATCATTTTTCGATAGGATTCCGGTATTTGTATCATACTGAAACACAGGGAGTATTTGTCCGAATTACACATATACCCCATTTCGTCAATGATATGGACGATTTCCATCACATAACTGTCGGAACCGTTTTTCAAAGCAGAATGACTGGACGAAAAAGGCAAAAACCAGTTACTAAGCTCCTGAAAGAAAGGATACATCTTCAAATTGGAAAAAGAAGAATGCATCACATCGGCGCCTTCAATCTGTAGTTGGTTGATTTCTTGCAGTTTATCTGTTAATCCGGATTCATCCAACAGGTTCATCCAGTCCGGATTTTTATCATTCACTCCCGCATCGTCCATAAGGTCGAAACCGGTGATTTTCTGCCTGAGTGTGGGAGTGATTTTCATCATTTCCGGCATCAACTCTTCGGATATTTTTTTGCTGATTTTTTCGGTCTCCTTCGTAAGAATAAACTGTCGGACAATCAGGTGAATATTCTTGATAAAGTCCGGATGTTCCATCCAATGTGACAGACGGTTATAGACTTCCGGATACAAATAAATCCATTGATCATAACGATATAAAACAAGCAATATCCCAATCAGCGCCCGTTGCCGGATCTCCTCCTCCCGAACGCCATAAGCCTCAAAAAGTAGTAACAGTTTTTCTTCATCAAAAAACTCTTTCAAGGCAAGCGTTAAGGCCGAAACGAGCAAACATTGCGTTTGTAGAGGCGTTGGTTCTTGCAACAATTTTCGTAAAACCGCTGCTTCATCTTGATTCAGCGCATTGCTTAACCAAACTTTGTAAAACAATTGGGAAGACAGGCTTTCCAATTGTTTGCTCGCCTGCAAAGCGCCTTCAGAATCTTTGTCCTTCAATAAATCGGAAAAGGATATTTTGGTGGTTTCTTCTTCGATAAATGCACTCAATTTATTGTATGATAGAGTGTTGTTGATCTCTTGATTTCTTCGATTCTGGTAATAGAGCGCTGCATTGTTTTTGTCATGCAGCGAAACGGCGACTTTATTTGCCAATTCAAACGTAGTTCTCAACAAATCGTTGTGTACCTTATCTCTTTCCGGATCGTCGGCTCCTTCGAGCATGTACTGAAGCATGTATTTGTAGGTTGTTTCGATCCTGTCAAGCTCTTCCTGAAATATCCATTCCTTAGAGATCTCAATCAATGCGCGAACACCTTCGAAAGCGTTTTTCAGTTGTCTTTTTTCCAGGAAGCTTGCAATATTGTCAGCTTTCTGTTGAGTTTCTTTATATGTCATGTTATTTGTATCCACCGGAATAATGCAGGCAAATATCATGCCCAAAAGGGAAGACTGAGAGTATTGTACAGTAAACTGATAAAGTTCAGGTGGGCTTGATTTCTTTCTCGAAAGATGAACTCATACGAAATAATGTCATTGGAATATATATTGAAAGATTTTATTACAAAACTGGAACATACGGAAATAATGCGCTCATTTGATTTATGACACGACCAAATTATCTATCTCTTGGCGATGTATCAAAATACTTTGTCCGTGTTTGATTTTTGGGATTTTATGTGCCCGGATTACATCGTATAAATGACTGCGCCCGATACCGTATTTTTCTGTTATCTGCGGAACGGTATAGTAGTTTTCGCTTTCATTAGAGTCTAATCCTCTGGATTTGTCCTAATGATATTTTGAAATCAAAACTTCTTTTCCCTCACGCTTTTTCGGCAACTTGTGGTAACTTATTATATTTACTCCATTCATCATTGTATTTTTTGCAAAGATATAGTATCTATATTGCATTTAATTTTTTTGTTGCATTATTATATTCCTCATCTGTTACAGGCTCCATCCATACTGCCGCACCGGATTGTGCTTTTGTGCCTATGGCAATATGTTCAAAGGGACTGTCGGGAACGGCTCCGTGCCAGTGTATCACGTTGGGTTGAATTTCCACTGTGTCGCCTTTGCGAAGTCGGTGTGCAGGTTTGCCTTTTTCCTGATAGTAGCCTTCGCCCGCCGTACAGAGCAAAATCTGTCCGCCCGGATGCGAGTGCCAACTGTTGCGGACGCCCGGCTCGAATATTACGTTCCCGACAGAAATATCGAAAACGCCCGTGTTTGTTACCAGCATTTCAAGCCATGCCGTTCCGCTGAAATGTTCATTTGCAATCTTCTCTCCCTTTGGAAAGATTGTGTTGATATTGTAATCATCCGTTATATTGCTTGTTTTGGGTAGATTATTAAGGTGGCGCTTAAAAAACTCATCCAGTTTTTTTAGTGAATATTTCATATATTCGGGTCTGTCGTAAAGGTCGACGTGCGAGGCTCCGGGAACGATATACAATTCTTTCGGCTCTTTTGCCTTGCTGTAGGCGTCTTCGCTGAAACAGGCTGATACCGCACGCTCTCCAACGATAAACAGAAGCGGACGCGGCGATACGGTTTCTATCTGTGCAAACGGGAAGAAATTCATCATCGGCGCCTGACTGGTCAGAGAATATTCGGTG
>JAISFI010000180.1 GCA_031263685.1 Dysgonamonadaceae bacterium
GGTGTAGGAGGAGATGTCAATCTCGGTTATGTCAAGGGGGACGGTGTCTTTGTAAATGCCACGGGAAGAGCCGGCAGCGGTTTTGATGTTTCTGTGGGAATTGGCGTTTCTTTTGGTTCCTATATGGGAGATCAAAAAGCGACAGCGACAGACTTGTCAGGTGCAGGACTATACCAAAACGGTGGTGTAGGGATATTTAATGGTGGTGCTTGGCAGGATGTTGGTACAAATATAAGAACAGGGAAGATGCTGATTGCCCCAAATTGGCTAGGTGGTAACGCTGGTGTTTCAATTTCAGGAGGTTATAGCGGTAGCTTCGGGGCATCTTATACTACAAAACCATTATATATTTATAAAAGGAAATGACATGAAAGCGAAACTCTTTATCTTAATAGTAACCATAGTCGCAATAATGATATATTTTTTCATTTCCCTTGTAAATGAATCATCCAAAAAAAGTGTTAAGGAAGATTTTTATAGAGGTGTCATCACCGGAATATATCAGGAGCCAATGAAGCATAACATGTATTTTTTTGATATTCACACTAATGATGGTGAAACAGGCGAGACCGCCAGTTTTTGGAGACATTCATGGAAATATGCCAGTGTAGGCGACTCTATTATCAAACCGCCCGATACGTTGATGATTATCATTAAGAAGCCCGACGGCAGCAGCAAGGAATTTTTTTATCATTAGGGATTATCATATTTTAGGTGCCAAATCGAAATTACATTATTCTTGTCAGGATGATTTTCTTGGATTTTTAAAAATGTAAAGATAGAACGCAATGTTTTCTCTCAATACCCCACAAATGGGAGTGTTTTTCCTGCAAAGCGAAATTTTTTCGGCTCCACGGCAGTCGAAAATCGTATGTGACGGCATCAACGGCTTCCTGGCACAGAACAACAAAGATGTGATGGCTGCCAAAACTGCGTATCCATAAAAACAAAAAACACTTACAAAAAATCTTGCAAGTGCTCTATTTTCAGCGGACTCAGAGGAACTCGAATCCCCAACCTTCTGATCCGTAGTCAGATGCTCTATCCAATTAAGCTATGAGTCCTTGCTTTTGCGGGGACAAAGATATATTACTTTTTTTAAATACAAACGATCATCGCAAAAAAATAAAAACTTTTCGAACCATACATTGTTTCTATATTCTTTGTATTTTTGAAGCGCCCTTTTAATTAATTAAATCATACCACAATGAATAACGATCAAATGCTCAATGATGTTCAAGCGAAAGCTGTAACGTGGCTTTCTGATGCTTTCGATGAAAAGACCCGTACACAGGTAAAAGATATGATGGATCACCACCCGGCTGAATTGACGGAATGCTTCTACAGGAGTTTAGAATTCGGCACGGGTGGACTACGCGGCCTGATGGGCGTTGGCGCCAACCGGATGAACATATATACTGTAGGGATGGCCACACAGGGCTTGTGTAACTATCTGAAAAAGAATTTTGCCGCGCTGCCCCGGATCAAAGTGGCTATTGCGCACGACAGCCGTAATAACAGCCGTTTGTTTGCCGAAACAGCTGCCGGTATCTTTGCCGCCAATGGCATCAAGGTATATCTGTTCGAAGCGTTGCGCCCTACTCCCGAACTATCGTTTACCATCCGTCATTTTGGCTGCCAGAGCGGAGTTGTCATTACCGCATCGCACAACCCGAAGGAATACAACGGGTACAAAGCATATTGGGACGATGGCGGGCAGGTGATCCCTCCGCATGACAAGGGGATCATCGACGAAGTGAGCCGCACCGCCATTGAATCGGTAAAGTTTCATGGGCCAAAGGAACTGATCACCATCATCGGCAAGGAAGTTGATGATGCATATACCGATGCCATTGCGGGGTTGACGCTTTCGCCTGATGTTATTGCCCGCCACAAGAATCTGAAGATTGTCTACACGCCGATTCACGGAACAGGTGTCGTATTAGTACCGATGGCATTGACCAAAAAAGGTTTTACCAATATTTACCACATACTCGAACAGGATGTTTCCGATGGTAACTTCCCGACGGTGAAATCGCCTAACCCGGAAGAACCGGCAGCTTTGAACCTGGCCATGCAAAAAGCTAAAGAGGTGGATGCCGATATTGTGATGGGTACCGACCCTGATGCTGACCGCGTGGGCATTGCGGTGAAGAATGGGAAAGACGAATGGGAAATTCTCAACGGCAATCAGGCCGCAGCCGTGCTGGTCTATTACCTGATCAAACGTTGGGGCGAACTTGGAAAGCTGAAAGGAAAGGAATATATCGTGAAAACCATTGTAACCACTGAGCTGCTGGCCGAAATTGCTCATAAAAGCAGCGTGTCGCACTACGATGTACTCACAGGATTCAAATGGATTGCCGACATCATTCGCAGGAACGAAGGCAAAGCGATCTTTATCGGCGGTGGCGAGGAAAGCTACGGCTACCTTTGCGGCGAATTTGTCCGCGATAAGGATGCTGTGATGTCGTGCTCTTTCTTTGCCGAAATAGCTGCCTGGGCCAAGGATCAGGGTAAAACCGTGTTCGACATCCTCCTGGATATATATGTGAACTACAATTTCTATAAGGAAACAGGCATATCGGTGATGAAGACCGGAAAATCGGGCGCCGAAAAAATCCTTGCCATGATGGAAGGTTATCGCCATGCACCGCCCAAAACGATTGCAGGATCGCCCGTGATAAAGTTGCTCGATTATGAAAAACTGATAGTCACCGATATGACAACCGGCAAAACGGAAAAGATCGATATGCCCAAATCCGATGTATTGCAATTCCTCACCGCCGACGGCACTAAGGTTTCCGTACGCCCGTCGGGTACGGAGCCGAAGATCAAATATTACATCAGCGTGAAGGAACCTTTACCGTCCGTTGCCGACTATGCCATTGTAAACCGTACGCTTGATGCCAAAATAAAAGCTATTGTAAAAGAATTCGGGTTATAAAATGCATTTCTCTTTCGTTTGATTTAATTTATATGTAATAACTGACGCATCTTGATAAATTGCTCAGGATCTTTAGTCGGATTTCGTTTTCGACGATTCGGAAGTATTGAAGGAATACCGTTATCAGCCGGGTCTTGAAGAGATAAAAATCATTACCGGCATTCTCCATGAAATGGGCGTGGATCCAGAAGAGCGTAAACGGATAGAAGACGAAGCAGAATTTATCCGCACTATTGACGACACTTATGGCGCTCAACTCAAAGAACAGGCTAAATCGCTTGAAGAAAAGGATAAAATAATAGAAGAAGATAAAGAATCGCTTGAAAAAAAAGGATCAAACGATCGAAGTTCAGGCTAAATCACTCGAAGAACAGTCGAAGTTTCTCGAAGAAAAGGATAAGGAAAATACTGAATTGAGAGAAAAACTTGCAGAACTGGAACGTCTGCTTCGGGACAAAGAATGTTGACGAGCGTCGGTGCTATCCCGCCCGGCGTCCATTTCGTAGGGGATTATTTTGAATTTTGGAATTTGCTGTAAAACAGCAAGATAAGATGTTGTTTTTGTTTTATGGGGTACGAATTGGAGCGGATTTTGAATACCTGTTTGGCCGCTTCTGACTACCCTTTGTCTGCATAAAACTCAGGGACAAAGGTACGATGATTTTTTGAAAAACCAAACTTTTTGATATATAATTATTTGCGTGATGAGGGTGTGTCAAAAGGCACACCCTCATTTTTTAACAAAAAAAAGCCCAAACTTTCCCAAGCCTGGACTTTTCTATATCCCACAAAATTTGTATCATGTGGGCATAAATTTCAACTT
>JAISFI010000284.1 GCA_031263685.1 Dysgonamonadaceae bacterium
GGATTTCATCTTGGTAGCCCGAACGTTTTAACGTCGGGTGTATGTGCGACGTCGAAGCAGAGCGGCGAAGCCCCGAAATATTTTATACAAAGATATTTCGGAACTTCGCCGCTCCGGTACAATTGTGCATGATTCTAACCCGACGTTTCACATCGTGCTACCAATATAGCATCCGTTCCGGATTCGCCGGTATCGACATCAATCTGCGTGATCGTGATCATCGTGATCATCATGATCATCGCCATCATCATCGTGATCATGATCATGCTCCCCGGCATCGTGACTCAGTACCACGTTGCGAGCCACGTGCGATTCATTGCCCGCAGCATCGGTACAGTAAACCATGAAGTGATAATCGCCGGCGGCAACAGTATCCGGAATGGAAATGTCATGATGGTGAACATGCTCATTCTTTTTACCGGAAACATCCCACGACCGCTCGAAAGAAAACGGTACAGCTTCGCCTGCGAACGCCCTGGTGTGGTCGTGACCGTCAAAATTGTTGTGTATCTCAACCTTGTATGAGCCTAACATCACATCGTCCGACAAATCCATCTCAAAATGGATACCATGCTCGCCTCCGATTTGCAGAGTATCACCTTCGGCCGGCTCTATCAGGTCGATAACCGGTTTGCTTGTATCTCCATCATCTTTACAGGAGATAAATAATACGGAAAAAATAACGAATACTGAACTGACGAATAAAAAAATCTTTGCTTTCATTTTTGTCTTTAATTTAAATTGAATGATGAATAAATTGTTTGTTTACCTCTGTTTTTCATCCTAAAACTCATTTCTGATGAGCAGTTGGAAACTTCGTCCCGGCTCCGGGATTTCCATTTTCCGGTAAAAACTGAGGTGGTTGTAATAACGGCTGTTCAAAAGATTTTGACACAGCCAGCCGATTTCCGTCCTTATTCCTCCCAACCGTATGCGGACGGTAGCTCCGGCATGTATCAGATTTGCTCCCGGCGTTGTATCTTCATTCCTGGCAACCCGCCGTTGCGGGGCAATATGTTGCCATTCGACATGAAAGCGCAGGTTTTCCCGTTTCCACGAAAGAGTATTCCGCAGGGAAGCAGGGGGAGAAAAACTTAACGGCACCTGTTCGTCCAGGTTGTAAGTATGGATATATTCCCCTGCAAAACGGTAAGCAAACGCTTGCCACAAATCCACGTCAGCAGCAAGTTCCATACCGGCCAATACAGCCCGTGCACCCGTATAGCGGTAAATCTGTCCGGCATGAGGAAGCTTAGACCACTCTCCCGTTGGCCGCAAATAGATGTAATTATCAAAGCGACCGACAAAGGGAGATACGGCAAGCGTGAAAGGTTTCCTGTCATAAACATAAGAAACATCCAACTGCCAACCCCGTTCGGACGAAAGAGACGGGTCGCCCTGCTCATGACGGAATGTACCGTGATGTACCCCATTTGAGGCCAACTCATTAGCGCCCGGCAATCGAAAACTGTGACCGATGTTCCCCTTCAGCGTATGCGCATCGTTCGGCGTCCAAACCAGACCCAGCGATCCGGAAACATCTCCAAACCGGCGATTCACCGGATAACTGCGCCACCGGTATTGTGCGATTGTTTCTTCCGGATTTCCGCGTTCCCCGAGATAACGGTTCAGATATTCATCCTCACAGGCCGAAATATTGACCCTTCCGTAGTCGTAACGAATCCCTCCACTGACGGACAGCGAGCGATGCGGACGATAAGTCGTAAGCCACAACAATCCCGTTGAAATCCGGTTATATTCCGGCAACAGGAAAGCATATCCGGCAATCCTGTTTTGCTGATATTGCAGATCCCATCCGGCAGTATGTTCCCAATTGGCAGCATGAAGCAGCTTGACTTTCCCGGCAACGGTGTACGTGTTCAGCCGGAAATCAAGCTCTTTATCCGGATCCGTTTCCGGCGCCGGCTGATTGCCGTAATGGGTATGGAACTTACTCCATTCTTCCCGGTGATTATGCTGATAACCTGCGTCCAAATAAGCGATTATCCCGTCCCAGGCATATTGATGATGCGCCGTCATCTTCCAGTGATTCACCTGACTGTAAGGCATGGACACATCTCGACTGTCTCCATCGTCCTGCACGCGAGAGGCGTCGGGAATACCATGCGCTCCAGGGAAAAATCCGGTCTTCTGATAGACGTCGCTCACGGCATAACTGGAAAAATAAGCGCCCCGACGATACTCGGAATAGAGGGAGATGTTGCGCTCCAATCCGGCCGTATTCTTCAGCCTTCGCCGATAAACGGGCAAGGGTTGGGTGAGATAGACAACAGTGTCGACCGGTATCCGGTAATCGCCGAAATGTTTTTCGGAATACCGGAACTTCGCGTGCCAGGCTTCTTTTTGAATACCGAGCATCAGCGATCCTCCGAGTGTTTCGTTGACCGATTTACCCAGCAAGACCACTTCTCCGAACACGTGCCTGTTCGGCGGTGGAGGCAATTGCATAATCTCAATGGCGCCACCCATCGCGTCACTGCCATAGAGGAGTGATGTGGGGCCTTTGCGGATAATCACCCGTTCGGCGTTGAAAGCATCTATTTCGAGGCCATGGTCAACGCCCCATTGCTGTCCTTCCTGTTTGATCCCGTTTTCCGTCACCGAAATACGGTTAAAACCCATTCCACGAATCACAGGCTTGGAAAACCCGGCGCCTATATCCATGGAGCGAATGCCCGGAACCTGTGCTAATGTCTGTACCAGATTGCCGGTGAAATGCGCTTGCAGGAACTCTTTTTCAAGAACGTTGACCGGCAACGCCGAACGCTTATCGACGTTCTTCTTGAACGAGCCTTGAACAACTACACTGTCCAGGCATACAATCCTGACAGAATCGGGTTCCTGTGCATTTACAGACAAAACGGACAATAACATCAACATAGCCGGAATAAATCCGATACGCATATTACTTGTTGTTTAGGATGTAAATAAGCTTCCTTCAAGACCGTTTCTCAAAGAAGATGCAGTCTTGCTGGAAATTTCTGGGAGAAAAATTACAGGGGTCAGGTTGCCGGAGGCCCTCTCAGACGGGGAGAAAGAATAACACGGAAAGAAATATCTTCCGGATAAATGGCCGAAACAACGGAACAGCATGATAAAACCGGTTGAAACGCCGTAAATTTCGGTTGAATGAACGTAGAAAGTGTAAAATGACAGATGGGGCAATCATCGCAATGATGATGTCCGCGCCCGTTTGCCGTTGCCGCAAAGTCGCAGTCGCTGAAGTGATGAACGTGAATGGTTTTTATTCCAAAAGGCAGTGCAAGTACGGTTAATAATAACCATACAACCAGTTGTTTATGTGCTGCTCTTTTTTTCATATCTGCATTGCGGCGCAAATGTACATGAAAATTTTTAATCTACGCACAAGCGGATAAAAATTTCATGCAAAATTTATAGAGGAAATGATTCATTTTCTTACAAATGGTTGCCATTTCAGATAGGTCGCCGAGCGCCAGAGCCATTCAAGTGGCCCATACAAAAAGTATTTCAGCCAGTATTTGCTGATGATGATTTGAATTGTATAAACGGCCAAACCCAATACAAAAACTTCCGTTGTTCCCCAGCTTCCAACTGTCGAACCGAATGCCCATGCGGAAAAGAGAAAGCAACCGATAAGGCCTTGCATCTCGTAACTGGTTAATCCCATTCGACCCAATGGCGCCATTATTTTCAAACATCTGCCGATGCCTTTTACTTGATAAAGTAGAATAAAGCCCATAACTAAAGCGCCGGAAAATGCAACAGAACCAATATCATTCAAAGCCATTAGAATCAAAAAATATCCTCTTTTTAGCGGCAAGGGAAACAAATCTATCATTCTGTACATTATCAATGCGGCAAGGACAAATCCTGCAAACAGCATTACATTTCTCCTGTTTTGTGTATATACATCTTCAAAGAAACGCATACGTCCAGCAATAAATCCAATAATAAACAAGGCTAAAGTCATAAAACTTCGTCCGGGTATTAACCCAAATTGAATATACATTTTTAGTTCCAATTCTCTTGTAAAATTGTTTTTTACAGAACTGATAAATGAAGGTTTCTCCATATTTACGGACGGTTGAAGCACTGGAGATTCATTTCTCCTGTTTTGAACATTTTCCGTTTGTTCGGTTTCAATCAGATATTCATAACCAGTATTCATGATGCGTGGAGCACCCAGTAAAAGAAGCGAAACAACAATCATTAGTATCCAGCTTTTCACCCGGAAAAGAAAAACCAGCATTGTCCCAAGTATAGCATACGTTGACAAAACGTCTCCCATATAAAGACAGTTGGCTGCTAAGCCAATAATGAATAAGACAACCATTCTTCGCAAAAAAGGCATACGAAAATTTATGCCTTTTTTGGCGGCTCTGTCCATTTGTATGAAGAAACTTAATCCAAATAAAAAGGCAAAAATACTGTTGAATCTCCCCGTTATTACGTTTTGTGCCAGCCATTGAATTGCTCCATCCAAAACTGGGAATTGAGATTCCTCTCCTGTATTTGAAAATGAAGCAATACTGAAATGCTGCGACATGTGTATAAGTATAATTCCCAGTAATGTGAATCCTCTTAATGCATCTATCACTGTCATTCTTTGTAGAGGAGTCGAAAAAGATTTGTTTTGTTCCATACAATATGTTTTTATTTATATTATTTCCCGTTTGGCAGTTTATTTGTCAATACTTGCAAGCTCATATTTTGGTTACCCAAGCCAATGCACGACTCCATTGCTCATGTGCGAAATGACGCCATGCGCAGTGTAATATAATTAAATAGCTTGGATGTTTTGTTAAAGATAAATAATTCTCGCTGAAGGCTTGTACATTGGCCAATGTACTTATGTGCCGGTGCTTGTAAGCAGGATTTACACCTTGATAAGATGTGTGTGTGTGTGTGTGTGTGTGTGTGTGTGTGTGTGTGTGTGTGTGTGTGTGTGTGTGTGTGTGTGTGTGTGTGTGTGTGTGTGTGTTAAGGAAATTATTCAGAACATCCAAATAATTTCTATTAAAAAAGTATAAAATGCCACTATCTATTTCCACAACTATCATACTATACTCAATTTATTCTTCGATAGATTAAAACGTAGAGTTTATCCTCGTAGCTTTTTTCCTCGTAGTTCTTAACTCTTAGTTCTTTATTCTAAAAGTTTGCCGCAAAAGTAATACAAAAAAATGAAAAGCAAAATATTCGGTAAGGTTTTTTTAAGCCATAAGATTTTCGTTAAATAAACAAAAAAAAACGATGTAGAGGTGCTGTATGCAACACTCTACATCGTCATTTCATTGTTTTCGGTCGAATATCCTTTTATTCGACACCGAATTTATACTTGCAAAAGCTGGTATAAGTCTCTCCGGGACGAAGTGTCGTACTGGGGAAAGACGGTTGGTTCGGGGAATCCGGATAGTGCTGCGTTTCCAGACACAAAGCCGTTCTTTGCCGATAAGCAATACCGTTCTTTCCTGTTTGAGAGCCATCCAGGAAATTTCCGGAATAAAACTGTACAGCAGGTTCGCTGGTATACACCTCCATGAAGATGCCGGTGGAAGGACAAATCAGTTTGCAAGCGACTGTATTGACATCATTGGATGCAGTGAATATCCAATTGTGGTCGTAACCTGTTCCGAAGACTAATTGTTCGAACGTCGCATCGTCGATACGATCGCCAATGACGGTGGGGGTGGTAAAATCCATTGGCGTTGCTTTCACCGGATTTATTTTGCCAGTGGGGATCAAGTCGGCTTTCACCGGCGTGTAACGATCGGCATTGATGAATAATACATGCTCCAGGATGGTTTGACGGGGATCGCCAGACAGGTTGAAATAAGAGTGGTTAGTCAGGTTAACGACAGTCGGTTTGTCGGTAGTAGCTTCGTAGGCGATGGCGATAGCATTATCGTCGGTCAACGTGTAAGTTACTTTTACCTGTAAGTTTCCGGGGTATCCCGCCTCTCCGTCGACGGAGGTATATGAACAAATCAAAGATTGATCATCTATCTGCCGGATGTCAAAATAAGTGTTGTGAAACCCTTTGTTACCTCCGTGCAAAGAATTTTCGCCATTGTTTACCGGCAGATTGTACGTTGTGCCGTCCAGCGTAAATTGGCCTTTGGCAATCCGATTCCCGTAACGTCCGATTAATGCGCCGAAATTAGAATCATTGCCCAAATAAGCGCCGATAGAATCAAAGCCGAGGACAACGTCTTTGATCGTCCCGTTTTTGTCGGGAACGGCGATAGACACAATCCGTCCGCCAAAATTGGTGACGGTAACTTCCATGCCGGCAGTATTTTTCAATACATACAGCGCGGTTTCTTTCTCATCCACTGTTCCTTTGAATTTGGAAGCATACAGCCCGGAAAGGGTGGGCGTTTCTGCTACTTCCTGTTTTTTACTTCCTCCGCAGGAGGATAAAATGATGGCAACGAAAGCCAAAGAAAAAATTGTTCTTTGCATGATAGAAATTTTAATTTATAAATAAATATTTAGTATTTGGAATAAAATTATTAATCTTCATAACCACTTCCTCTTCCTGAAATAATACAAAATAGACCCCGAAGAAACCAGCATCAGCCCAATAACAATCGGATAGCCATACTTCCAATGTATTTCCGGCATCACATCGAAATTCATTCCATAGATGCTGGCAATCAGCGTAGGTGGCATAAAAATAACAGAAATCACGGTAAATATCTTGATGATTTTATTCTGTTCGATATTAACAAACCCGAGGAAAGTATCCTGCAAATAGTCCAATCGGTCGAAGCCAAAACGAATATGCTCCAACAAGGAATTGATGTCTTTAATCAGAATGGTCAACTTGGGACGCAGTTCTAACGGGATTAAGTCACTTTTCAGCAAGTTGGAGATCGCGCGCTGTTTATCAATAATATTTTCTCGGAGTATCATCGTACGTTCCTGCAAATTCTTGATTTTCAGCAGAGAATCTTCATTGGCATCCTGGATACTGTTACTCAGGTTGGTGATTTCCTGAGTGATTCCTTCAATCATGTCAGCGTCCAATTCCAAACGCGTTTCAAACAGGCCGACAAAAACATGATAACCGGTAGGGAAACTGCGCGGATTAGCCGAAAGCTTCTTGATCGTTTCACTGAAAGAAAGCAAGTCTTCTCCGCGAACGGAAATCAGGATTCCATTTTTGATGATAAAGGAAACCGGCTCCTTGTCGAAACTGTTCAGCAGGAAGTTTGTGTTGATAATCAGCGTATCGGCTGTTTCTATATATCGGGAAGAAGTTTCAATTTCTATCATTTCTTCCTCCTCCTGAATATATATCTTCAGATAATCTTCCAACTGACTTTCAACCTCTTCGTCTACATCGTTCAAGTCGATCCAAAGAAATTGATCGGTCGGCGTCTTCTTCAGAAAATCAATGCTGCGACTGACTTTAATGACGTTATCCTGATGATAAAAAAGCCTGATTCCAGACATAAAAAACAATTATTTAGGTAAAACGTGAAAAATATTGTTTGTCAATGTTATAAACTCCTCAACGGAAAGCTGTTCCGGCCGCTTGTCGAAAACAGGCATCGGATACAGTTCGCAATCCTTTCCCAACAACGGTTTGAGAGAATTTCTCAAAGTCTTTCTTCGCTGGTTGAAAGCTGTCTTCACCACGGATTTCAGCAGTTTTTCGTCACAATCCAAAAACGTCCGCTTATTTCGCGTCATCCGGATCACGGCCGATTTTACTTTGGGCGGCGGATCGAAAACCTGCTCACCAACGGTAAACAAGTATTCAATGTCATACCACACCTGCAAAAGTACGGAAATAATTCCATACGCCTTCCGTCCCGGAGGAGATGCCAAACGCTCCGCCACTTCCTTTTGAATCATTCCGGAGCAGCAGGGAATACGATCCTTATAATCCAGTACCTTGAAGAAGATCTGACTGGAAATATTGTACGGATAATTTCCGATGACACAAAAGCGGTCGGGAAAAACACCGTTCAAATCCATCTTCAGAAAATCCTCTCCGATAATATGATTTTCCAGCGAAGGGAAATTCCGGTGCAAGTAAGTCACCGAATCCCAATCCAACTCCACCACCTTCATCGGCCTTCCCTTTTCCAGCAGAAATTGCGTAAGCACCCCTGTTCCCGGCCCGACTTCCAATATCGGCAAGCCGTCGAAACTGTCCAGCGTATCTGCAATCTTTCGGGCTATCTGCAAATCTTTCAGAAAGTGTTGCCCCAAGGCTTTTTTCGGATGAACTGTTTTCATTCTTTTGGGATTTATTTCCGTTCTTTTTCAAATAATTATTACCTTTGCGGGCTGTGAGCACAAAAGTACATAAAAATTTTTCAAATAATTATTTATGACCCAAAAAACTATGTTTCTCCCGACAAAGAAAGGGAAGTTACGCGCAAAAACAAAGTCGATCATTAAAAATTTCATTAAAATAGTATTCCCGTTAGTCTTAGGGATAGTCATTTTATACTTCTTATACGCCGGGACGGATTTCAACGATTTGTGGTCGAAGGTACGGGATGCGAATTGGACGATTTTAATTTTTTCCCTGATTTTCGGACTGTTGGGAAATATTATCCGGGGACTTCGATGGGAGTTATTAATCAAGCCATTGGGCTATACCCCACTCAAAAAAAACCTCATCTACGCAGTATTGGGAAATTATGCCGTCAATTTTGCTTTACCCCGTGCCGGAGAAGTCTGGCGATGCGGCGTTGTTTCAAAAAAAGAAAAAATACCTTTTACCCGGTTGATCGGGACGCTGATCATAGACCGCCTGTTCGATACCATTATGGTATTGTTGATCGTGGTATTGGCATTTTTCTTCAACGTTGCGCTATTCTACAAGAACAAAGAAATGTTTAACTTACCGGCCTTTCTCACTTCCCCGCTTTTTTATGCCGGCTGTTTGCTGATGCTGGCGCTGGCAGTGATCGTGATCATTTTCTTCAAAAAAAATACAATCGTAAAAAAAATCCGGACATTTTTTATCTCCATCTGGAAAGATATGAAAATTGTTTGGAAGATGAAAGAAAAAAAGCGCTTCATCCTCTACACGCTGGGAATATGGTTTTCATATTTCCTGTATTTTTATGTGACGCTCTTCGCTTTTGAGTTTACGGCCAACATCGGGTTCGCCGCCGGTCTGTTTATCTTCGCCATCAGCAGCGTGAGTATGGGAATCCCTTCCAACGGAGGATTAGGTCCCTGGCAAGCCGCCGTGGTATTCGGCCTGAGCGCTTTCATGGTAAGCATGGACGAAGCAAGAGCTTTTGCTACCGCAGTCTTCGCCTGTCAAACGGTTTGGATTGTCGCATGTGGTCTTTTTGGGATTGCCGCCTTTTCTTTCAATAAAAAAAATGGTGAACAAAATACGCAGGACGCGTGTTGATAGGAAATGACAACAAATAACAAAATGGCAACAAATCGCATCACTCAACTTTTCGGCATCCAATATCCAATCATTCAAGGAGGAATGGTTTGGTGTAGCGGTTGGAAACTGGCGGCTGCCGTAAGTAATAACGGAGGATTGGGATTACTCGGCGCTGGCTCCATGCACCTCGACGTGTTGCGGGAGCATATCCGCAAATGCCGGGCGGCGACCAATAAACCTTTCGGCGTCAACATCCCCTTGCGCTATCCAGAAATCGAACCGGCTATGCAACTGATCGTGGAAGAAGGGGTTCAGATCGTTTTTACATCGGCCGGAAATCCAGCCACATGGACAAGTTTTCTGAAGAATAATGGCATCACTGTCGCGCATGTTGTTTCCAATACAAAATTTGCCGTCAAATGCGAAGAAGCGGGCGTAGATGCTCTTGTTGCCGAGGGCTTTGAGGCCGGAGGACATAACGGCAGGGAAGAGACAACAAGCATGACGCTCATTCCTCAAATACGCCGGGCAACTGGTCTCCCACTACTGGCAGCCGGTGGAATCGCCCTCGGCCAACAGATACTTGCAGCCATCGTATTAGGCGCCGACGGGGTACAAATCGGCACGCGCTTTGCCCTGACGCAGGAAAGTAGCGCCAGCGAAGCATTCAAACGCGCCTGCATCGCATCTCAAGAAGGAGATACGATGTTGACCTTGAAAAAACTTGTTCCCACCCGTTTGATAAAAAATAATTTCTTCCAGCAGGTCGCTGCCGCCGAAGAGCGTGGCGCTTCTATCGACGAATTAACAGCATTATTGGGAAAAGGAAGAGCCAAAAAAGGTATTTTTGAAGGCGATGTAGAAAACGGAGAACTGGAAATAGGACAAGCCGCTTCGTTAATCGATGATATTCCAACAGTGGCGGAGGTGATGCAGGAATTTTTGCCATTCATCTCAAAAATAATTTGATAACATATTAAAATAAATGATAACAGTCAGCAACTTAGGCATTCAATTCGGTAAAAGAATCTTATTTCAGGATGTCAATCTAAAATTTACGCCGGGCAACTGCTACGGCATCATCGGTGCTAATGGCGCCGGGAAATCTACCTTCCTCAGAGCGTTGAGCGGAGAAATAGACGCCACGCACGGCACCGTTCATTTCGGACCGGGCGAACGCTTGTCCGTTCTGAAGCAAGACCACTTTGCTTATGACGAATTTACGGTATTAGATACTGTTCTGCAAGGACATACCGTATTGTGGGACATCACCCGCGAAAAGGACGCGCTCTATGCTAAACCCGATTTCAACGACGAAGACGGCGTAAAAGTCGCCGAACTGGAAGAAAAATTCGCCGAACTGGAAGGCTGGAACGCCGCCAGCGACGCCGCCAACCTTCTCGGCGGCTTAGGGATCAGGGAAGAACTCCACGAAAAACGGATGAAAGACCTTGGCGGAAAAGAAAAAGTCCGCGTGCTACTCGCCCAAGCTCTTTTCGGCAAACCGGATAATCTGCTGCTCGATGAACCAACCAATGACCTCGACCTGGAAACCGTTATGTGGCTGGAAAACTATCTGTCCGAATTTGAAAACACGGTTTTAGTCGTGTCCCACGACCGACATTTTTTGGACTCCGTCTGCACGCATACCGTAGACATTGATTACAGCAACATCAAACTATTCTCCGGAAATTACAGTTTCTGGTACGAATCCAGTCAGTTAGCCCTCCGCCAGCAACAGCAGCAGAACAAAAAGGCAGAAGAGAAAAAGAAGGAACTGGAAGAATTTATCCGCCGCTTCAGCGCCAATGTTGCCAAATCCAAGCAAACGACCAGCCGGAAAAAAATGCTCGAAAAACTTAACATCGAAGAAATTCAGGCATCTTCCCGTAAATATCCCGGCATCATCTTCACTCCTGCCCGCGAAACCGGCAACAAGATTCTGGAAGTCAACGGCCTCAGCGCATCCGTGGACGGAGAAACGCTGTTCCGAAGCGTCTCTTTCAATGTGGAAAAAGACGATAAAATTATCTTTCTCTCCCGCGATCCACGAGCGATGACCGCTTTCTTCCAAATCATCAACAACGAGAAAAAAGCCGACGAAGGATCTTTTGAATGGGGACAGACGATCACCTTCGCCTACCTTCCCCTGGATAATTCCGGATTTTTCCAGACAGACATCAACCTCGTGGAATGGATTTCCCAATTCTCGCAAGACACGCACGAAGTCTATCTGAAAGGATATTTGGGAAAAATGCTTTTTTCGGGCGAAGAAGTCCTCAAGAAAGCCAGCGTTCTTTCCGGCGGTGAAAAAATGCGTTGCATGATTGCCCGCATGATGTTGAAAGATGCGAATTGCCTCGTACTGGATTCGCCGGCCAATCACCTGGATTTGGAATCCATACAAGCGTTCAATAATACGCTGAAAAACTTCAAGGGAATCATCCTCATGGCCAGCCATGACCACGAATTTATCCAAACCGTCTGTAACCGCGTGATTGAGTTAACGCCCAACGGCATTATCGACAAACTGATGGATTATGACGATTATATTACTTCCGACGAAATAAAAACGCTAAGAACGAAAATGTACCGATAGCCGTATGACTGCCCAATTTATCCTGCAAGAGCTGCACTCCATTGCCAATCCCGAAAAAGCCATTTTCCTGCAAGGTTTTTTCAAAACAGGAAAGGGACAGTATGCCGAAGGCGACATCTTTCTCGGCATTACCGTGCCCTTTATCAGAAATATTGTCAAGGCCAATAAGGGAATTTCTTTGCCGGAGATTCAAACTTTGCTGTATTCAAGTTATCACGAAGCGCGGCTGGCGGCTCTGCTGCTGCTTGTTCAGCAATTTAAAAAGGCCAAAGAAGCGGAACGAACTATGATTTTCAATTTTTACCTCACCCACGCCCGGCAAGCGAATAATTGGGACTTGGTCGATGTTACCTGCCGCGACGTCATCGGCGCCTATCTGCTGAACAAGAAAGACCGAAGCGTCCTCTATCGCCTGGCTACAAGTGAAAACCTTTGGGAACAGCGTATCGCCATCATTTCTACCTGGACATTCATCAAAAACGGCGATTTCATCGATACTTTGCAACTTTCTCAACAGTTGCTGAATCACAAACACGACTTGATGCACAAAGCCGTTGGCTGGATGCTCCGGGAAGTGGGAAAGAAAAACAAAAAAGTCTTGACCGATTTTTTGGAAGAACATCATAAAAACTTGCCGCGAACAACCCTCCGCTATGCAATCGAACATTTTTTCCCGGAAGAAAGAGCTTATTTCATGAGAAAATAATACTTTTGCAGAAATTAATCGGCCTAAAAAGAACATGAGATTATCGGTTTCCATAGCATTCGCATTATTCATTGGCATTTTACTCCCCGTACAAGCCCAAATCAGTCATGGAGGTACTCCTTTATTTCTCCCTGACTTTCCAACCAGCGACCCTTCTCTTCTCAGTTTGAGGCATGCAACAGTAAATAATGCTCTGGACGATGCACTGAATGATTATTTCATCGAGATGCCTACTTTCGATCTGAACGAAATGCTGGAATAAGATAAAAACAACGAATCCAATATTCGAGGCGCTTTCCGATTTGCGAAAAAATTCCATGATT
>JAISFI010000288.1 GCA_031263685.1 Dysgonamonadaceae bacterium
TTCGCCTTCGCAATGACGATGCTTTCTGCACGTCATTGCGAGCCGCTGGCGGCGAAGCAATCCAGATTTATAGAGGAAATAAACAAATAAAATCAAACATCATGAAATGAAATTATAAAGTTTTCAGTAAAATAGTGGTTGTGAATATAATAGTGATGCTGCATGTCCTGACGCCGGCCTCTGCCGGCGTGGGACTGTATGGCAAGCAACAATCTTCTACCTCATCCACACAAACGAACGACAGCAAGCAAAACCTGTTATCTTCTTCCTCATCCAGTGGCAGCATCGGTTTATTTGACACCTCCTCCCAATCCACCTTGACGGCAGCGCCCGGCAGCGTTGGCAACGGTCACGGTAGCCATGTTCCGGTAGCAGATGGCATTGGTATCCTGTTGATGATGGCAGGTGGGTATCTTTTGAGGCGAAAGTCTTGAAGGATGATTTTTTTGTCTGAACTGTGATTTTTTTGATTAAATGAGAGCTATGATTTTCTTTTGCTCCTAAAAGTAATCATAGTCTTCATTAAGATTATTTCAATCACAGTTCAGACAAAAAATTACAATTATCTCGATTATTTCATGTAAATTTGCCGGCACGAAATAACGAAGATATATCCGTATGAAAAAAACAACAATCTTCCTGTGTTTAATGCTTACCGGTGTGTCATTGATTCCTGCGCAGGAAGCATCCACCTTTATTACTAAACATAAACTTTTTCAGGAAGCGAAGAGCATGTTCGACGACCACAACTATGCCGCTTGTGTGATCAAACTGAACGAATACAAAAAAACAGATGCGCCCGATCCGGATTTATTACAGGAAAGCGATTACCTGTTGGCCGTTTGCGCATACAAACAAGGCATGGAAAACGCTCCTTTACGCCTGAAAGAATATTTGGATAAATATCCGGACAACGGGCACAAAAATTCAGCCCGCTTTTATATTGGATCTTCCCATTTTGCAGCAGGAGATTATTCAAAGGCCGACTATTGGTTGCGACAAGTTTCGGAAGAAGCTCTTCCGAAGTCGGAACAGGAAGACCTTTATTACCGAACGGCCTATTCCAAAATGCAACTACAGCAAAAAGGAGATGCCCTGCTTTTATTTACAGTCATCCACAAAATCAGCGATAAATATCGTGATGCGGCTACCTATTACATCGGCTATCTACAGTACACAGACAAAGAATACACTTCGGCCGCGAACACTTTTCTGACGTTGAAAGATCATCCGGAGTTCCGCAAATCTGCCTTGTACTACCTTACGCAAATTTATTTTGCTCAAGGAAATAATACGCTGGCGATAACGACGGGCGAAGCGTTGCTTTCCAATTATCCATACGAGGAAAATAACGTCGAAATCCACCGAATCATAGGCAATGCCTCCTATCAACTGGGAGAAAAAGAAAAAGCCATCCAGCACCTGGAAATATTCAAAAAGGGAACAACCGACGCTTTCCGGGAAGACCTTTATATTTTAGGCTTATGCTATTTTGAAACGGGCAATTACCCGGAAGCCATCCAAAACCTCAGCAGTAGCATCCTGCGAAACGATGCCATCGGACAAAATGCTTACCTCTATTTAGGTCACGCTTACCTGAAAATGGGCGACAAACAACATGCAATTATGTCATACGAAGCCGCTTCCCGCAATAATTACGACCGGAAAGTAAAAGAAGCCGCCACCTATAATTATGCGATACTCTTGCACGAAAGCGCCGCTTCTGCCTTCGGCGAATCGGTGACAATCCTGGAAAATTTCCTCAATGAATTTCCCCAGTCCATATACACCGATCAGGTGAACGATTGTTTGGTCAATGTATATTTGACCACAAAAAACTATGATGCGGCATTGGCCTCAATCAACAAAATATCCAAACCCGGCAATAAAATACTTCAGGCCAAACAGAAAATTTATTATCACCTTGGCGTTGTGGCCTACGTGAATAACCAGTTCGGTGAAGCCTCCTCCCGTTTTACCCAAACCATGCAAGTCGGCGATTTTGCACCGGAAGAAAAAAACAATGCCCTCTATTGGCGGGGCGACGCTTTTTTCCGGTCGGGAAATTATCCGGAAGCAACCAGCAATTACAAGAGTTTTTTACAACTCGGACAAGTAACAGATGCGCGCTTACGGCGACTTTCCGCCTATAATCTGGGCTATTGTTATTTCAACCAAAAACAGTATGCACAAGCCAGCACCTGGTTGGGTCAATACATCGCTGCCGAAAAAGATCCCGGCAACCCCATATTGGCAGATGCCTACAACCGCCAAGGCGACTGCTATTTCTACAACCGCCAATTTAAGGATGCAGAAAACTCCTATAATCAGTCGGCCAAGTTGCAACCCGCCCATGCCGATTATGCCGTATTCCAATCGGGATTTGTGCTCGGCCTGCAAAAAGACTACAAAGGGAAAATTATCCGGATGGACAAATTAATCTCCCAATATCCCGATTCCCGTTACCTGCCCGATGCTCTGTTCGAGAAAGGACACGCCTACGTGATGCTGGAAAATGCAGATGAAGCCATTGCAACCTACACAGATTTACAACGGAAATATCCACAAAGTTCGTATGCCCGGAAAGCCGGCGTTCAAGTCGGCATGTTATATTTCAATCAAAATAAATTGAGAGCATCGGCCGACGTTTATAAGAAAGTCATCCGGGACTACCCCGGAAGCGACGAAGCAAGAGTGTCCATGCAAGACCTGAAAGCCGTGTATCTGGAGTTGAATGATATTGACGCTTATGCTCAATATGTATCTTCGCTTGGAAATGTACGCTTTGAAATCAGCGAACAGGATTCTCTGACTTACCTGGCTGCCGAGCGGCTTTTTATGCGGGGAGATGAAGCTGCTGCCCAACAGGCGTTGAAGAAATACCTGCAAAGCTTTGTACAGGGAGCATTCGCCCCGAAAGCGCACTATTACCTGGCGAAGATTTACGATCGTCAGCAAGACTATGCCAGCGCCCGAACAGAATATACCCATGTATTATCTGTCGGCAACACGGAATTTCAGGAAGAATCATTGCTTCGCTTAGGCAGTATCGAGTACGGCGAGAAAGATTACAAAGCAGCTTTCCAAAGCTATCAGCGGCTTTCAAAGATAGCCGAGAGGAAAGAGCATAAAATCATGTCACTGCTCGGCGTAATGCGCTGTGCTCTGTATTTGGGCGAAAATGCGGACGTCATTCAGGCATCGGAAACCCTGTTGAAAGAATCCAACCTGAGTCCCGAACAGATTGCCGAAGCCAAATACGTCCGGGCAAAAGCATACCTGAACGTCAAAGAAGGCAACAAAGCCGTTGCCGATTTAAGGGAATTAAGCAAAGACACGCATATACTTTGGGGGGCGGAGGCCAACTATCTGCTCGCTCAATATTATTTCGACACCAAGCAGATGGAACGCGCCGAAACGGAAAGTCTGCACTTCATCAAGTCCGGAACGCCACATGCCTATTGGATGGCACGCGGATTTATCCTGCTTTCGGACGTTTATCTTGCCAAAGGAGATAAATTTCAGGCCAAACAATACCTGGAAAGTCTGCAATACAACTATAAAGGTGAAAACGATGACATCCAGTCCATGATTAAGGAGCGGATGTTGCAATTACAAAACTAAAAAATAAAGGTGATGAAAATAAAAACAATAAAAATAAAAGCAATAAAAAGGAACTGTCATAAAATTGCCCTGCTGTTAATCTGTTTTCCACTGTCTTTGCAGGCACAGCAAGCGAAAAAAGATACGCTGCTGACCCGTGAAATGGTGCTCGAAAAAGAGTATAATCCCACCATCCGGGACGCTTCCCGACTGAATACACTGCCGGAAATTTCCTATCCAACAGTTCCCGAAACGAAACTCAGCTATGCCAATTACGCGCTTCCTTTCAAGGTATTGCCACAATTAGCAATTTTGAACGCGGATGAGCATTTTACGGAGGTAAAAGAGTCCGGAAAAAAAGGCTATCTGGTTGCCGGAATCGCAACGAATCTGAATATAAACGGAGATTTCGGCTATCAGCTATTGCAAAAAGAAAACACCTGGCTGAACCTGTTCTACACCCATCGCTCGGCCAATGGGAAAGTGACTTTCCTGCAAGAGGATATTAAACAGCGAATGAAGCTGAACGACAACCTGGGCGGCATAGACTTCAGCCACGCCTTCACCCCCCTGACGCTCTCTGCCCGCTTGAAATACACAAATGCCCGCATGAATTATTATGGTTACGGCCTGCCTCCTCAAATCCAGCCGTCTCTTGCGGAGTTACCGACAGATAAGACTGTTTACCAGCAAAACGGCCTCCTGAATGTCGACTTGGGGATTGTTTCCGGAGAAGAAAAGGTGTTGAACTACCGATTCAACCTGAATATTGCCGATTTTAAACAAAAATATACCTTATTGCAATCACAACAGGGGCCGGAAGAATTTTTCCTCAACACGGATTGGGATGTCCATATTGCGTCCGGAGAAATGCTGTTCGGCGTTGGCGGTTATTTCAAAGCCGTTTCCTATTCAAATGTGAAAGAAGTCGATCCGGCAACCGGCGCCAACTATTTTACAGGATACGACAATTACGGACAGTTATCTCTCAATCCATACATCGGCTACGAAAACGGGAATTTATGGAAGGTACGGCTGGGTGCAAAAACGCATTTTTATTTCAGTCACGGGAAGGTGCTCAGCATAGCGCCGGATGTTGCATTATCGATCTTTCCCGCAGAGGGCACGGAAATATACCTCTCGGCCGACGGCGGGGTGACAACCCATACCAGCCACACGCTGTTTTACGAAAACAGGTACCTGTCGCCTTTTTTCAGGGTTGCCGATTCAAAAACCTTGCTGGATGCCACATTCGGAGTGAAGAGCAATATCCGGGACATTTGCCGGTTCAATGTATATGCCGGATATAAAATGGTAGATAACGACCATTTCTTCGTCCATACATCTCCGCTTTCAGGCAGTGCCGGAAACACATTTATTGCCGCCAACAGTCTCACGGCAGCTATCATGGACGTCAATCTTTTCAAGATAGGTTTACGCATGCAATACCGGTATCAGGATTTGTTTGAAATGGCCTTGCAAGTGCAGCATAATACTTGGGACGTAAAAAAATCGGCCACCACCATCGACAAGCCGGAGGCGTGGAATAGACCTGCATGGGAAGGAGAACTCCAGGCTGCTTACATTTTCGATATACTGCCGCTCCGTCTGGATCTGATCTACCACTTGGAAACAGGCAGAAAGGCGCTCAAAAATAATACGGAAATAAGCTCCATGAAAAACATCCACGAACTGAACGTGAAAGCGAATTATACCTTAAATGATACATTCTCCGTATTCGCCCAGGCAAATAATCTTCTTTTTCAGCGGTATGATCTTTGGTATGGTTATCCGGTACAGGGTTTTAATATATTATTGGGAGGAAGTATTAAATTCTAAAGGCACACTGTAATTCCTAATCGCTTCGCTTCATTGGGAGGTATTCACATGCAAGCCTTCCGGGTTGCACGACAATTTGGAATGTACCCGGCGTTTCAAGAGCAGTTGTTGCACACCGGCTTTCAATACATAAAAAGCGGCCGGCAGATAGATGGAAATGTTGACAGCAGTTTCTCCAGAATATTTCCCCCTGTGTATGTGCAATTCACAAAAAAATCATGTACTTTTGTGGCTCAAAATAAAAAGAATAGCAACGCAAGTTCTATTTCTGATAAAAATCTTTATAATTTCAACAATAAAAAAATGCCAGAAGAAACGAAAGCAAAACTTTTCTCTGAATTTTCTCCGGTTTCTACGGAAGCCTGGAAAGAGAAAATAGTGGCCGACCTTAAAGGCGCTGACTTCGAGAAAAAATTAATTTGGAAAACCAATGAGGGTTTCAACGTTCATCCTTTCTATCGGACGGATGACATCAAAGACTTGAAAACGACCGATTCTTTGCCGGGCGAATTTCCTTATGTCAGAGGTACTGCAAACAACAATGACTGGTATGTTCGTCAGGACATCCGAGTGGAAAACTTCCAAGCATCCAACAAAAAAGCGCTGGATATTTTGAACAAGGGCATAAACTCGTTAGGGTTTGCTGTTCCTGCTCAGGACATCAATGCGGAAAATATTGCCGTATTGCTCGAAGGAATTTGTCCCGAATGTGTGGAACTGAACTTTGAGACTTGCAGTAAGTCTTCCGTTACATTGATAAAAATACTGGTCGATTATTTCAAAAATAAAGGACTTAATCCTCAATCCTGTCAAGTATCGGTCAATATGGACTTTGTAAGTCCGGCGCTGACGAAGGGAAAAGATGCGGAAACATTCCTCGCCAACATACAGGAAGCCGTATTACTGTCGAAAGACTTTCCGTTTTTCCGCGTGTTGGGCGTTAATGCCGTTCTTTTCAGCCATGCAGGTTCCTGTATTACTCAGGAACTGGCCTACGCACTGGCTTGGGGAAACGAACTTATGAATCGCCTGACCGGTGCCGGAGTAGATGCTACCTTAGCCGCCCAAAAAATCAAATTCAACCTTGGCATTTCGTCCAACTATTTCATGGAGATCGCTAAATTTCGCGCCGCCCGCTGGCTGTGGGCAGAGATCGCGAAAGCGTATGGCGCATCCAACGAAGCAGCCAAGATGAATATCTTCGCGAAAACGTCCTCGTTCAACCAAACGCTGTATGATGCACATGTCAATTTATTGCGCACGCAAACGGAAGCCATGTCGGCCGGAATGGCAGGCGTCGATTCATTGCTGGTATCGCCTTTCGACGAAGCTTTCAAGACGCCGGACGATTTTTCGGAACGCATCGCCCGCAACCAGCAATTATTGTTGAAGGAGGAATCTCATTTCGACAAGGTTGTCGACCCCGCAGGAGGATCTTATTATATTGAAACGCTGACCGTTTCTATCGCTCAGCAAGCCTGGAAAATATTTTTGGAAACGGAAGCAGAAGGATTTTACAAGCTGGTTAAATCCGGCGAGATACAGCAAGCAGTCAACGCCTCTGCCAACAATCGTTTTAAAGCGCTCTCACAACGCCGCGAAGTTCTGTTGGGTACCAACCAATTTCCGAACTTCACGGAAACGGCCGCCCACAAACTTCAACCGGAAACAGCGGCTTGCGGCTGTGCTTCCGAACCGGCCGCCATCACAACATTGAATACCAAACGCCTGAGCCATGCTTTTGAATCTTTGCGCCTGACAACCGAAAAATCGGGCAAAGAAGTAAAAGCTTTTATGCTGACGATCGGAAATCTGGCCATGCGACTGGCTCGCGCCCAATTCTCGTCCAACTTCCTGGCATGTGCCGGATACAAAGTCATCGACAATCTCGGCTTTGAAACCGTTGCGCAAGGCGTTGACGCCGCCCGTAAAGTGGGTGCGGACATCATCGTTCTTTGTTCGAGCGATGACGAATACGCTACTTTCGCTCCCGAAGCCCATCTCCTGACCGGCAACCGGGAAATACTGATCATTGCAGGCGCTCCGGCTTGTACGGACGACTTGAAGGCGCTGGGAATCAATAATTTTATCAATGTCCGCAGCAACGTGCTGGAAACATTGCAGTCGTTTAACGAAAAATTAGGAATAAAATGAAACCGGATTTCAAAAACATAAACATCAATAGTGACGGCTTTGCCGGGTATAATGCCGCAGCATGGCAGGAAAAAAACAAGCTCAAAGCAAACTGGATTACTCCGGAACATATCGCCGTGAAGCCAGTTTATACAAAGGAAGACCTGGACGGAATGGAACATCTGGAATATGCCTCCGGCCTGCCGCCATTCCTTCGCGGGCCATATTCGGGCATGTATGCCATGCGTCCGTGGACGATTCGCCAGTATGCAGGATTTTCTACCGCCGAAGAATCCAATGCTTTCTATCGCAGAAACCTGGCTTCCGGGCAGAAAGGCCTTTCCGTTGCATTCGACCTGGCTACGCATCGCGGATACGATGCCGACCATCCCCGCGTGGTGGGCGACGTTGGTAAAGCCGGCGTATCTATCTGCACCATCGAAAACATGAAGGTGCTGTTCGACGGAATCCCCCTGCGGGACATGTCGGTGTCGATGACGATGAATGGAGCGGTGCTGCCGATACTGGCTTTTTACATCAACGCCGGGCTGGAACAGGGTGCAAAACTGGAAGAAATGGCAGGTACGATACAGAATGATATTCTGAAAGAATTTATGGTGCGCAACACCTACATTTATCCGCCGTCGTTCTCCATGCGTATCATTGCCGATATTTTCGAGTACACCTCGCAAAAGATGCCCAAGTTCAACTCCATTTCCATATCCGGTTACCACATGCAGGAAGCCGGCGCTACGGCCGACATAGAGCTGGCTTATACGCTGGCCGACGGAATGGAATATCTTCGCGCCGGAATCAATGCCGGGATTGACGTAGATGCTTTCGCGCCCCGCCTCTCGTTCTTCTGGGCAATCGGGATGAATCACTTCATGGAGATAGCCAAGATGCGCGCCGCCCGCCTGCTATGGGCGAAAATCGTCAAGAGCTTCGGCGCTAAAAATCCGAAATCGCTGGCTTTGCGCACACACAGCCAGACTTCCGGCTGGTCGCTCACCGAACAGGATCCGTTCAACAACGTGGGACGTACCTGTATTGAAGCCATGGCTGCCGCTTTGGGACATACGCAGTCTCTCCACACCAATGCGCTGGACGAGGCAATTGCGTTGCCGACGGATTTTTCCGCCCGTATTGCCCGTAACACACAGATATATATTCAGGAAGAAACCTGCATCACCAAAGAAATCGATCCCTGGGCAGGCTCTTATTATGTAGAATCTTTGACGAAAGACTTGGCCGAAAAAGCCTGGTCGCTGATACAGGAAGTCGAACAACTCGGCGGGATGGCAAAAGCCATAGAAACCGGCCTTCCCAAGATGCGTATCGAAGAGGCTGCCGCCCGCACGCAGGCAAAGATCGACTCCGGCAATCAGACCATCATCGGCGTCAATAAATACCGTTTGGAAAAAGAAGATCCGATTGATATTCTGGAGGTGGACAATACCGCCGTTCGCGAGCAACAAATCGCACGCTTGCAGGAATTGCGCGGCAAACGGGATGAAACTGCCGTCCAAAAAGCCCTGACCGCTATCACGCAATGTGCGGAAACGAAGCAGGGCAATTTGCTGGAACTGGCCGTAGATGCCGCCCGCGTACGGGCTACTTTGGGTGAAATATCGGATGCCTGCGAAAAAGTTGCAGGCCGTTACAAAGCAATTATTAGAACAATATCGGGCGTGTATTCATCAGAAACAAAACAGGATGCAGATTTTCTACGCGCCAGCGAACTGGCCGAAAAATTTGCAAAGAAAGAAGGTCGTCAACCGCGCATCATGGTCGCCAAAATGGGACAGGATGGCCACGATCGAGGCGCTAAAGTAGTAGCAACCGGCTATGCCGATTGTGGTTTCGACGTAGATATGGGGCCTTTGTTCCAAACGCCGGAAGAAGCTGCACGTCAGGCGGTAGAAAACGATGTGCATGTTCTGGGGGTATCTTCATTGGCCGCCGGACATAAAACTCTGGTTCCGCAGGTTATCGCCGAACTTAAAAAGCTGGGACGGGAAGATATTCTGGTCATTGCCGGAGGAGTGATTCCCGCACAGGACTACGATTTTCTCTACAAAGCCGGAGTTGCCGCTATCTTTGGCCCCGGAACTTCGGTCTCCAAAGCGGCTTGCCAGATTTTGGAGATTTTGCTGGGAGAATAAAAGAGGGTGTCTCGAAAGCCCCACTTCGTCATTGCGAGCGAAGCGAAGCAATCCAATAGCAACGAATATCCTGGATTGCTTCGGTCTTCGACCTCACAATGACGGAGTGGGGCTTTTAACATATCTTAGATGACTTTCCGGCTTTAGCTAAAAACATTTTGGCTAAAGCCGATAACTTTTCGGCTAAAGCCAAAAACATTTTGGCTAAAGCCGATAACTTTCCGGCTAAAGCCAAAAACATTTTGGCTAAAGCCGATGACTTTCCGGCTAAAGCCGAAAACATTTTGGCTAAAGCCGAAAACTCTCCGGCTAAAGCCGAAAACATTTTGGCTAAAGCCGAAAACTCTCCGGCTAAAGCCAAAAACATTTCGGCTAAAGCCAAAAACTTTCCGGCTAAAGCCAAAAACATTTCGGCTAAAGCCGATAACTCTCCGGTAAAGCCCCAAGAGATTATCTCAAAAGCCTCTCTGCCTCATCGCCTCAAAAGTAATAATGGCTGTAGAAACCGAAACATTTAGAGAATCTATAGCGCCGCGCATAGGAATTTTGATTCGCTGTTCCGCATGAGTCAGCCAGAAAGGAGTCAATCCATCGGCTTCCGTGCCCATGATGATGGCAGAAGCACAGGTAAAATCCGTTTCATGATACCATTGCGAAGCGGTAAGTTCGGCGGCAAAGGAACGTATTTGGCGCTTTTTTATCCACGACAGGGCTTCGGAAGAAGTACAGACGGCGACCGGTACGGTGAAGAGGCAACCCAGACTGGAACGTATTACGTTGGGATTATAAATGTCGACCGCAGGGTCGCAAACGATGACAGCATCTACTTTTGCCGCGTCGGCCGTTCGCAGGATAGCGCCCAGATTACCCGGTTTTTCAACCGCTTCCAGCAGGATAAAGAAAGGATTGTTCGACACCGGGAGGCGCTCCAGCAAATGCGTCTGGCTCCGGACTAAGGCCAGTATTCCATCTATGCTTTCACGGTAAGCAATTTTCTCGAAAACCGTCCGGGTCACTTCATACTGAATCCCGACATCTATTCCATCCAGGACTTGCGGAGAGGATGTTTTGACAAATAATTCGGGACAGATAAAAACCGCCTCCGCCCTGTATCCTCCGCGTAGCGCCAGCGACAACTCCCGGACGCCTTCGACCGTAAAAAGGCCTTGCTCTTTTCGCTCTTTTGCCTTGGAAGAAAGGCGAACGATATTTTTTATCCGGTCATTTTGTAAGCTACTGATTAATTCCATCGTTTTTGCTGCAAATTTACGCAAAACCCTTACATTTGCAAGATAATTTTAAAAATACACACATGAAGCTACTATACCCCCAGCACTGGAATGATTATGAATTGATAGATTCCGGCGGATACGAGAAATTGGAGCGATTCGGGAAATATATTCTCCGCCGTCCGGAACCGCAGGCCGTGTGGAATAAATCGCTGTCGGAAACGGAATGGACTGCGCTTGCTCATGCTACCTTCCGGAGAGAAAAAGGAAAGCAAAATAATGATGGCAATGATCGGGGAGAATGGTTACTCAAACCCTCCATGCCGCAACAATGGTTTATTCATTATCGGTATAAGCAGATGAAACTCTGTTTTCGTTTGGGGTTGACCTCATTCAAACATGTCGGCATCTTTCCGGAACAGTCCGAAAATTGGGATTTTATCTATGACACAATCACCGGCATGAACGTTGAAGAAACGCCTAAGGTGCTGAACCTGTTTGCCTATACGGGCGGCGCATCCTTAGCGGCTAAAGCGGCGGGTGCAGATGTGACGCATGTAGATGCTGTCCGTCAAGTGATTGCCTGGTCGAGGGAAAACATGGAGCAGTCGGGGTTGAAAGACATTCGCTGGGTAGTGGAAGATGCTTTGAAATTTGTTGGACGGGAAGTGCGGAGAGGGAAAAAATATCATGGCATTATCCTCGATCCTCCCGCTTATGGTCGTGGGCCGGAAGGCGAGAAATGGGTGTTGGAAGAACATATCGCCGGGTTGATGCAGTCATGCAGTCAGCTATTATATTCTTCCGGTAATTTTTTAGTGCTGAATTTGTATGCTATGGGATTCTCGGCACTGGTGGCAGATAATTTGATAAAATCGTATTTCCCTTATGTGAAGGAAACAGCATTTGGAGAGCTATGTGTTTCCGAACCGTCGGGGAGGTCGCTTCCGTTGAGTGTGTTTTGCAGGTTTTGAGCCTGTTTTCATCTCACAATTTTACGCTGAAAGTCCTGTTCTTATAATCAATAATCACAATATTGTCTAAGAAACAGGCATTCCCCGTCACTCCCCAAATATTTTCATTTATATTCCGAAACTCAAAGCATCTATCCGTCCATAGATACAACTGACCAGACCGATCAGGATGATGCCGGCGAAACAGATAAACAAGCTACTCCGGTTGTATCCGTCCGTATAAATCCGCTCTACCGGACTGTCCGATTTGTTGATGAACATCGCTTTGACAATCAGCAAATAATAAAACAAAGAGATAACCGTATTCAGCAAGGCGATAAATACCAGTACGTACTGCCCTTGCTCGGCTGCCGCCGCAAAAATGAAGAATTTACTGAAGAATCCGGCAAACGGTGGAATACCTCCCAGGGAAAATACCGCCAGCATCATCACCAAACTTAACTTGGGATTCGTCTTGTACAGACCGTTATATTCGCTGATGCGAATCCTCCCCGTCTGATTTTCAATAGCCGTAATAACGCCGAAAGCCGCCAGGTTGGAAAATATATATATCAACACAAAATATACGGTAGAAGCCATCCCCTGAGCTGTTCCCGACAATACGCCGAGCAGGATATAACCCGCTTGGGAAATAGAAGAAAAGGCAAAGAAACGTTTGATATGCTGCTGACGAAGGGCGAAAAAGTTACCCAACGTAATAGTAATCACACTCAGCCACCATAATATGGGTTCCCAAACCTCTTTTATGCTGAAAAATACCCGGTACAGCACAAAGAGTAAGGTAAAGGTTGCCGCGCCTTTGGATATAACGGAAAGATAGGCGGTAACACTCGTTGGCGCCCCCTGATACACGTCTGGCGTCCAGAAATGAAAAGGAACCAAAGACAATTTGAAGGCCAGACCACTGAAAAACAAGACGAAGCCGAAGATAATCATCGGATGAGCGGTCAGAATTTTTCCAGCCACATCCTCAAAATATAATGTTCCCACATTTCCGTAGATATAAGAAACCCCGAAAAGCATGATCGCCGACGAAAGGGAGGCCAGCAGAATAAACTTGGCGCCGGCTTCGGCCGATTCCTGTTTGAATTTATTGTAAGTCGCCAATATCGCCAGCGGCAAAGATGCCAGTTCCATTCCGATGTACAACATCAGGAAGTTTCCTGCCGATACCATAAAATACATTCCCAACAGAGTTGACAGGGTAATCGTGAAAAATTCCCCTCTTCTCAACACTACATCCGGTTTTTTCAGCCATTGACCGGTTTGCAGCAGCACAATCATCGTTCCGATATTCAGGACATTTTTCATTAAAATGGAAATCGGCGTGTTGACAAACATGCCTCCGAATCCTTCGCCGTAGTAGACCGGATGAATGATCCCGAACAACGTGTGCAGGAAAAATAGCGTGCAGGCTACAGGCTGAAAATAAGACAAACTTTTTTCCGAGCCGAAAATATCGTAGAAAAGCAAGAGCAGGAATACTACTATCAGGCTTATCTCTTGTTGCATCAAAAGGAAATTACTGTAATCCATTGTCATATAAATAAATAATAACTAAGAACTTTTCATTTACATCATTAGTTTTGCAATGATTGGCTCCAGGCTGTTGGAAACTAAATGCATCAGGCCGGAAGGGTAGAAGCCGATAAAAGCAATACAAACGATTAAGCCTACGGCAGATATTTTCTCATACCATGCGGCATCCGTCAGCGATAAATGTTCTTTGTTGTAAACGGGTCCATATAGTATTTTGCCGACTGTTCGCAGGATATATACCGCCGTGACTACGATAGAGCAGCAGGCAATAATCGTGAATACCCGGTGAAACATATCTGTCTGTTGGAAAGAACCTACAAAAATCGTCATTTCCGCCACAAACCCGCTCAGACCCGGCAAGCCCAGCGAAGCCAAGCCCGCTATCACGTAACAGACGGAAGCAAAAGGCATGATCTTCATCAAGCCGCCCAATTCACGGATGTCGCGGGTATGTGTTCTTCCGTACATCAAGCCAATCAGGGCGAAGAATAAGGCTGTCATCAAACCGTGGGAGACCATTTGCATGATCGCTCCCGTCATGGCCGTCCGATTTAACATCAGGATTGCGAAAAGCACTAATCCGCAGTGACTCACGGACGAATAAGCATTGATATATTTCAAATCGGTCTGTACAACAGCGCTGAAAGCGCCGTAAATAACGCTGATACCGGTCAGAATCAGGAATATCCAGGACAATTCACTTGCCGCTTCCGGCATCAGGTAGATCGCGACGCGGAAACATCCGTATCCTCCAAGTTTCATCAGTACGCCGGCATGCAACATAGACACAGCCGTTGGCGCCGATGCGTGGCCGTCGGGCGACCAGGTATGGAACGGGAAAAGCGCTCCCAACACACCAAAGCCCAAGAACGTTGCCGGGAAAATCCAGTATTGGTGTTTCAACGGAATCTGTAGTTGAGCGATTTCTTCGATATTCATACTGCTGTGGCCGGATAAATAATAAATCCCCAATATGCCGATCAACAGGAAAGCGGAGCCTCCCATCAACATCAATGTCAGCTTCATCGCCGAATATTCCTTTCGTCCGGTACCCCATACTCCAATGAGCAGGTACATCGGTATCAATGCTACTTCGTAAAACAGGAACATGGTAAACAGGTCCAGCGAAATGAAAAATCCGTAAACCCCGGTCGACAACAGGCAGTACCAGAGGAAATATTCCTTAGCCATCTCCATCTTCCAGGAAGAAAAAACTCCGGTGAAGACAATCACGGACGTCAGCAACAGCATGGCAACAGAGATGCCGTCCACACCCACCGTATAATGAATGTGAAACGCTTCGTACCAAACCGTATCCGAGACAAACAGCATCCCTTCCGGCGTCAGTGCCCTTTCCTGTAAAAACAGATATAACAGGGTGATGGACAATCCCATTAAAATGCTCGCTCCGCCGACCATGATACTTCTTATCTGCGTCATGTTCCGGCTCAGGAACAACGCCAGTATCATAAGTACCGGTACAATAACGAATGATGATAATATATTCATTTTATTAATATTGTTAATATTGTAATGATGATGACTCCAATCACAAAGAACCACGCATAACTCTGTACATAACCCGATTGCAATCCCTTGATGTTCACAGATACTTTTTGGGTAGTCCACGCCAAACCGTTCATGAATCCGTCTACTACATGCCTGTCAAACCATGCAATGGGAAGACAGATGCACTTGAAGATGACCGATTGAGTGATAAACATCCAGATTTCATCCAGATAAAACTTGTTGAGCGTCGCCCGGTAGAGGACTCCCAACGATTGGGCGATACTTGCCGGTTTGTCACTCCCTCTGAAATACAGGAACACGGCGGCAGCAATACCCACTACGGCAATCGCAATACTCGATCCGGCCACTGTCCAGTTAATATGCGTATGAAACGGCAGATTATCACTGCTGATATATTCCGAAAAATGAATCAGTCGTCCGCTCACCACTGAAAATACGGCCAGAACAACCAGCGGCAACGCCATCGTCCAGGGCGATTCATGTGGAATATGGTGATGACCGTCGTCGTGATATTCTTTGGCTTTTCCCCAGAAGATACTAAAATAGAGGCGGAACATGTAAAATGCCGTCAAACCAGCCACTATCCAAAGGGCATAATACAATATCTTGTCGTGTTCAAACGCTGCCGCCAATATCTCATCCTTACTGTAAAACCCGGAGAAAGGCGGAATACCGGCAATCGCCAAACACGCAATTAAAAACGTGATACTGGTTAGTGGCATATATTTGTGCAGTCGTCCCATATCCTTCATCTCGTTGCTGTGTACCGCATGGATGACCGAGCCGGCGCCGAGGAACAGCAAGGCTTTGAAAAATGCATGAGTAAACAAGTGGAACATAGACGCCATGTAACCCAATCCGTCATGATCACCGTAACCGGAAACGCCCAGCGCTACCATCATATACGCAATCTGCGAAATCGTTGAAAATGCCAGCACCCGCTTAATATCTGTCTGTGTAATTGCAATCACTGCCGCAAAAAGCGCCGTGAAAGCCCCGATATAGCCAATCATCTGCAACACATTCGGCGCCGCAAAGAAATATACAGGAAACAACCGGGCAACCAGGAAAACACCGGCCACCACCATCGTTGCCGCATGAATTAACGCCGACACCGGTGTAGGCCCTTCCATCGCATCCGGCAACCAGATATGCAGGGGAAACATCGCCGACTTTCCGGCGCCTCCCATGAATATCAAGGCCAAAGCCCACGAAGCAATAGAACATCCCATAAATGTAGCGCCCGCCGTAGACTGTACAACCAGCGAAGCTTCATTGGCCGTTAACGTAGCAAAATCGAACGTTCCTGTGTAAAAAGACAATATCAATATTCCTACCAGAAATCCCAAATCCGCAAAGCGGGTAACGATAAACGCTTTCTTGGAAGCCGCTACTGCCGATGGTTTGGTATAATAAAATCCAATCAGCGAATAAGACGAAACACCCACCAATTCCCAGAAAATATACATCTGAAAAATATTGGTTGCCACCACCAGACCCAGCATCGAAAAACTGAACAGCGACAAGCAAGCATAATAGCGCTGAAATCCCTTTTCACCCTTCATATAACCCAGGCTATACAAGTGCACCATCAGCGAAACCGTCGTAATGACGACCAGCATCATGATGGAAATGGGATCCAGCAAGATGCCCAAATCAATATGTAATTTGTCCGTAAACCGCAACCATTCGACATGGAAAGGTGTCAGACTTGCGTAAGCGCCATCTATTTTCCCTGTGCCGAGAAAATATTGAAAAGCCGCCGTATAGGAAAGAACGGCTGCCAGGCACATGCCCAAGGTGCCCACGATACCTGCCGTAAGCGGTTTCATCCGATGCCCCGCTAATCCCAACAACAGGAAGAGAAACAGGGGAGTTGCTACTATTAATAATGTATATTCCATTTTTTTCAGTTTTTCATTTCACTTACATTTTCCACATCAATGGTATGGATAAGCCTGTGGATGTTGATAAATATGGCAATGGCGATAGCCGTTTCCGCCGCCGCAATCGCAATCGCAAACAGCGCGAAAAACATGCCTTCCATCCCATCGGGAAACAAGTACCGGTTGAATACGCAAAAATTGATAACCACAGCATTGAGCATCAATTCCAGCGAAATAAGCATGGCCAGCATGGTCTTGCGGACAATGAATCCGTAAACGCCTGCGAAAAACATGATGCCGCTTACAATTAAAAAATGTTCCATAGGTATATTCATCTTATTTCCTCCTATCTTTTACGTGCAATTAAAATGCCGCCGATAATACAAGCCAGCAGCAGGATACTTAAAATCTCGAAAGGTAGCAGATATTGATATTTTTCAACACCCATCAATGCTTTTCCGATGATCTTCATATTGATTTCTTCCGTCGAAGATGAAACGGCCACCGAGCGGTGCATTACATCCTGAACAACGTAAACCAACAACGCCAGCCCTGCGAGAGAGATACCTGCCCCGCAAAGTCTCTTTTTCAGACTTCCCCGACCTATTTTATCTCCTTTGGTGCTCGTAAGCAATATGGCGAAAACGTACAGTACCACAATCCCTCCGGCATATACCGATATTTGAACGGCAGCGATGAAATGGTAGTTCAATAGCAGATAAAAACCTGCCGTACTGATGAGTACAAACAGCAAATAAGTTGCCGAACGAAGTATTTTCGTCGACATAACAGTCATTATCGAAAAAATGATGCTCGTAATGGCCAGGATGTAAAATATAATTGTTGATGCTTCCATAACTTCTTCAATGAATCATTTGTCGCTTTTCACTTTCGATTTTAGACTTGATCCTTCTTTATTGAGTTGTTTGACTAATTTTCCTTGCGTATAGACCGAATGTTCGAACTGCGGCGTCCATTCAATCGCATTTTGCGGGCAGCTTTGGGTACAAAGTGCGCAGAAAATACACGATCCGATATCGTACAGATAGGTGTCCAGCGCTTTTTTCTCTTTTCCCGTAGCTTCATCCAGTACGGATTTGACGGTGATTTGCAGGGTGCCGTTGGGACAGTTGGTTTCACAGATCTTGCAAGCCGTACATTGATGTTGATTATTTTCGTCGTGCGGCATGATCAATTCTCCGCGAAAACGCTCGAACTGTTCTTTCTTACCCCGGTTTTCCGGATACTGTTCGGTGACTTTCGGGCGAATCATTTGCAGCATGGCTACATACATCCCCTGCATTAACCGGAATATCCCTACCGCGACATTTGATATATATGTTATCACTTTCATAAACAGAGCTTTAATTCTTCATTTATCGTTCTTTGTTCCTTGTTCTTATAGCACACACAGCGCCATCAGCAGTATATTAATCAGACTAATCGGCAACAATATTGTCCATTCAAGCCTTAACAGTTGGTCGATTCGCAAACGGGGGAATGACCATCTTACCCAAAGCGCAAAGAAGACACAGCAAAAAGTTTTACCGAAAAACCAGACCACAGAAGGAATATAATCCATCACCTGGTTGAATCCTTCCCATCCGGGAATGTGCAAAGGCATCCATCCGCCCAGGAAGACCGTGCTGGCAATGGCGGCGATGATAAACATGTTCAGGTATTCCGCCAAATAAAAAAATCCGAATTGTATGCCGGAATATTCCGTATGGTAGCCGGCAGTCAGTTCGGATTCCGCCTCGGGAAGGTCGAACGGGCCGCGGTTGGTTTCCGCGTGTCCTGCAATTACATAGATGATAAAGGCGATAAACGCCGGAATGTGCCCTTTGAAGATAAACCACATTTCGGACTGTTGAGCAACGATTTCCGACAGTTGCATCGTTCCCGACAGCACCACAACCGTAAGCAGCGAAAGACCGCACGACAGTTCATAGCTGATGAGCTGAGCGCCGCTTCTCATAGCGCCAATCATCGTATATTTATTGTTACTTGCCCAGCCAGCCATCAAAATTCCGATAACGCCCAGGGAAGAAATAGCCAGCAGGTAAAAAATGCCGATGTTGAAATCGATCACCTGCAAACCGTTGCCGAAAGGAAGCGCTCCAAACGTGCAAACCGATGCGATAATCACCAGAAACGCTGCGGTGCGGAATAAAAAACGGTCGGACTTTTTGATATGAATCAATTCCTTCAGCAATATCTTAACCATATCCGCCACGCTCTGCAGCAATCCCCAGGGGCCTACGCGGGTAGGACCTAAGCGGCATTGAAAGAAAGCGCATATCTTCCGTTCAAAATAAATCAGGAACAAGGCAAGAACCGCATACAGCGCCAATATCACAATCCCGATCAATAGAAATTCGACAAACAGCGTCCAGCCGTCATTCATGTACTGACGGAGCAAATCGTCTATCCAAGTAGTAACTACGCTAAAATCAAACATACTTTTTTAAGTTAAAAGTGATAAGCGATAAGTGAAAAATTTATGATTCACTCTTACCTCCACTTTTTATTTTTAGTTTTTTTATTTTTCACTTATCACTTTTCTCTTCTTTCATCTGTCAATACAGGGTATTACATAGTCCAGAGAGGCTCCGATCATAATCAAATCGGCCACTTTATGTCCGGTGGCGATGGTGTCTAACGATCCGGCCAGCGTCATGCTGGGCGAACGGAATTTGACACGATAGGGAAATTTATCGCCTTTACTGTTGATATAGACATCAAATTCTCCGCGAGCGCCTTCCACCCGTTGGAAAAATTCTCCTTCCGGCAGGCGGATAACAGCTTTTGTTTTAGCAGCATAAGCACCTCCGGGAATGTTATCAATCAATTGTTCGATGATGCTGAGCGATGTTTCTATTTCATCCAAACGAACGATGTAACGGTCGAAAGTATAACCATCTTGCCGGATCATTTCTTCGAAACGGACTTGACGATAGGCGGCGTAAGGCGCCACTTTGCGAATGTCGTTACTCCAGCCGGAAGCTCTTCCTGTGGGGCCTGTTGCACCTAAGGAGATAGCATCTTCCTTGGTAAGTTTGCCGATGTCGTTCATACGTCCCCTGGCAATGGGATTGCCGGTGAAAAGGAGGTGATGTTCTTTCAGCATTTTCCGCATATAGGGGATAAAATCCTTGACTCTTTGTTGAAAGTTGGGATGAATATCTTTAGCGACACCGCCAATGACGTTATAATTAGCCATCAGTCGACCGCCGGTTGTTTCTTCAAAGATATCCATGATTTTTTCCCGGTCTCTCATTCCGTATACAAATGCGGTGATAGCGCCCATATCCATCGCCATACAGCCCCATCCCAACAAGTGGGAGGCGATACGGGTCAGTTCGTCGAAAATCGTCCGGACATAGTGGGCACGCTGGGGAACATCCAACTCCAAGGCATGCTCGCAACAAAGCGAAAAAGCGTGGCGATTGATGGTGCCCGACAAGTAATCCAGCCGGTCGGTCAGGTGAAGGATTTGAGGATAGGTGTACGTTTCGCACATTTTCTCTATTCCCCGATGGATATAACCGAAATTTGGATCTATTTTTTTGACCTCTTCTCCGTCCAGTGAAACGCGCAGGTGTAGTACGCCATGCATAGACGGGTGTTGAGGGCCGAAGTTGACGATGTATTCGTTTGCGCCGTAGAGCGGTTGACGGGTTTCTACCGGCTTCCCCATTTTCAGATTCAGCGTCAAGGAATCTTCCATTCGGGAGATGGAATCGCTTTCCAAGGGAACGGGATTTTTTTCAGGGCTGGCGTCATAATCTTTCCGCAACGGGTAGCCGTTCCAGTCTGTTCGCAGGAACAAATGCCGCAGGTCGGGATGATGAATGAAACGGATGCCGAAATAGTCATATATTTCCCGCTCGTACAGACAGGCCGACTTCCACAGTTCGGAAACCGAAAACAGTAACGGGTTTTCCCGATCATCCGTATCGGTTTTCAACACGACTATGTAGGACGGGAATTGCGAACAGGAGAGGTAATATATTACACCCAGGCGGTCTCCGTAATCCATTCCTACCAAATCGATCAGGTAATCGAAAGAAATGCCGGGATGATAACGTAATGATTGGGCGACTTCATGAAGTTTTTCCTTAGGCAAGGTGATAGACAGTGTCTTGCCTTTTTCTTCCAGCGTATCGGGCGATACGTTCAGTAATAGTTGCTTGATAATCTCCATTTTGCTGTCTGGGTTACGGGTGCTGAGTTTTCTCCGGTGCAGCCGCGTTGTCGGCAGATAATGCTGCTGCCTCTATTTCCGGCTGTTCCGGCAGTTTGAAGAAATGTTGTACCTTAATCTTTCTAGCCATCTGCATCATGCCGTAAAGCATGGCATCCGGACGGGGCGGACATCCCGGCACATAAACATCGACGGGTATGATTTCATTAACGCCTCTAACGACATGGTAGGCATTTTTGAACGGTCCGCCGGAAATGGCGCAACTGCCCACGGCCATCACGTACTTGGGTTCTGCCATCTGGTCGTACAGCCGCTTGAGTACAGGCGCCATCTTGTGGACGATTGTTCCGCAGACGAATATCACATCGGCTTGCCGGGGACTGTTGCGGGTGACTTCCCAGCCGAAACGGGCGAAGTCGGTACGCGCTGCTCCTACGCACATAAACTCGATGCCGCAGCAACTGGTAGCGAATGTCAGCGGCCAAACGGAATTGGAACGTCCCCAATTAATCAGATCGTCCAGTTTGCCGACAAAAATGTTCACGCCGTTGTCGCGTAATATTTTAACATACGTTTCGAGGTATTCATTATCATTGAAATCCTCGTATTTCATGTTACGGATATAGATGTCTTTTACTTCCATTTCAACGCTCCTTTCTTCCAGGCATAAGCGAGACCCAGGGTCAGCACTACGAAAAAGAATAATACGGTATACAAACCGTCTTTACCCATATCTCTCATGACCGTAGCCCAGGGAAATAATAATACGGTTTCGACGTCGAAGACCAGGTAGAGAATAGCAAACAGATAATAGCCTACCCGAAATTGCATCCAGGACGTCCCTCTGGTAGGAATCCCACACTCGTACGGTTCTTCTTTGTGAGGATTGGTCGACCTCGGCGCTACCATCCAAGCAATCAGAAGTGCAGCTACGACAAGGACAATCGCTGTAATGAAAACTACGAGAAATAATACGTTATTGCTCATACAGAACTATATGTTAAATAAAACGATATTGTGTGTTAATTGAAAAAATTATTTTGAAGCCGCAAAAGTAAAAAGATTTATTTAGATAGACAAGGAAAAAAACCAAAAGTTCTTCGTTCTTATATTCTTGGTTCTTAACTCTTACGTAAATTGGTGTGCACGGTTTGATTAAAAGCCCGCCGTTCCTACTGCAATTTATTTCGTCTCAGGATTTCAAGAATATGTTCTTGAGTCAGGTTGGAAAAAGCTTGGATTTGTTCTATGGAGAGGTTGTTTTGGGCTGCAGCTAAAACCATTTTCTCTATGCCTTCGGCTAAACCTTTGGCGTGTCCTTTTGCTTCTCCTTCGGAAAGGCCTTCCGCGCGTCCTTCTTTACGGCCTATTGCTTCTCCTTCTTTACGACCTATTGCTTTTCCTTCGACACGTCCTTCTTCGCGACCTTCTTCTCGACCTTCGAAAAGTCCTTTCGCATGTCCTTTGATTTCTGCGACTTCAGCGCTTTCGGCCAGACCTTTTAGTGTACGGATGACATCCCAATGCTGATCGTAGATTTCCAGTTCATTCGGAGAGAAGGCACTTTCCTCACACAGATCGAGCGCTTCCTGAATATCGGCGTTTTTCAGCAAGTCGGAAGAAACGTTGCGTGTTTCATCATCGACTTCCTTGAGAAAGCGGAGCCAGAGGACAGCCATCTTCCGGTCGCTCCATTTCTCCGGCTTGAACTTGGGAAGCTCTACCAGCACAAATTCCAGTCCCTGGATAATGTCGTTCGTATTGCCTCTGTTGATGGTCTGGTAATGATGATAAAATTCACTGCTCTTATGGTCGAAGACATCATTAATGATGCCCAGACCGTAGACGGTTTGCAGCAGATGATAACTTTCACCTCTGTCCAGTTGCCGAACGTAGGCTTTCGAGGCGTTGAAAACCAAGCGACTCCGGAACAGGTCGCCCCAGTACATTTGCATTTCGACAATAAACTGTCGTCCGTGATTGTCCCGACACTTTACATCGACAATGGAATCTTTCCGCATGGGATTTTCAGGTACCTGTTCGGGCGACAGGTATTCGAGACTTTCAATCTGACATTTTGGCGGCAGAGGCATCACCGCATTGAGAAAACTCTTGAGTAAGTGAGGATGCTCGCCGAATATCCTCTTGAAAATCAAATCATTTTTGGGATCCAAGTAGCAAGGCATAATTTTTTTTGTTTTTTTGTTTTGGTAAAAAATCGTTCCGTCTCACAAGCGACAAAGATAGAATTTCTTTTTTTATTAATCAACACTTTAGCGGAAATTTAAATATAGAGAGTTAAAAACTAAGTTTTTAATTCCATCAACTCTTCCGGAAACACCGTCAACTTTTCCAGTCCACCGGCTGTGACGAGCCATGTATTTTCGACGCCTACGGCTCCGATCTTCGGCAGAACGAATTTAGGTTCCAGAGCAAACGTCATATTCTCTTGCAGAAAATCTTTGGAACGGCTTGTAAGTACGGGAGGCTCATTGATTTCAATACCCAATCCGTGTCCGACAAACTTAGCTTGCGAGGCCGTTCCCATAAAATATGCGTCGAGGCCGGCTTTTTTTGCCATTTCCAGCGAATGGTTGTAAAGGTCGGCGCAAAACGTACCCGGTCGGGCGGTTTGGAGAAAATATTCCTGTATCTCTATGGATACTTGATGCGCTTTACAGGCAATATCCGGCAATTTCCCGATAGCATACGTTCTGGTCATATCGGAAATATAAGCGGTATAAGCGCCTCCGATATCGACCATCACAGAAGTTCCCGGATGTAAGATCGTACCGTTTGCACCGATCGGGGCAGCGGGATGTATTCCCTCACCGCCAAGTGCAAAATCGTAAGGCGAAGGCGCTTCCGCATTTTCTCCGGCAAGCACGCTTCCCATGTGGATTTCCATATTGTTTCCGAAACCCCGGAAGATGCCTAAAGACCCCTGAAGACGGGCAATTTTTTCGATAGCCGCCTGAAATTCAATATCCGAAATGCCCGGACGATAACATGCCGGAATCAGCGCCTGTACTTCCGCCTGTATCTTTGCCGACGTGCGGAGTTGCCCGATTTCCCAAGGTGTTTTAATCATTCTAAGTTGGCGAAGGATGGCGGTCGCATCGGCAGAAACATTATTGGATACACTGTCGGATACATGAACAGATGTGCAGGTGTTAAAAATCCGTTGCAGGCGCATATATTCATTGTATGTGATTTGATCGCCTTCCAGCATCAGACGTTGCGGTAGGGCGCGACCGGTTTGTGTCAATACATCCGGTATATCTTCCGGTTTACGGATCATACAATGTTCTATGTCGTCCCGTAAAAAACCGGCTCTTTTGGTGAAACACAACGGAGGTTCCTGTACGGAAAGATAAAAATAACCGCTGAAAATCGTTCCGGTCAGATAATATAAATGGACATTGCTGCCAATCAGGCAAGCGTCCAAGTTATGGGCATGCATGGCTTGTTGCAGCCGGCGCCATTTGATTTCCAAATCTTGTTTGGGAGGAATATTTATTGGATTCATACTGTTTCAATACGCCGTGCAAAGTTAAACTTTCTTTTGAAAAAACGAAAAAATAATCGACAGATTACAAAATTTGAAGAGGATTATTTGATTTTTAAACTTTTTCATTACCTTTGCCAGCAAAATCTTTTAAAACTAAAAGTTTTTCATGATGGTTGTGGAAATGAATAATGTGAATTTGTGGTTTTTTAACAAGAATTATTTGGATGTTCCGAATAATTTCATAACACACACACACACACACACACACACACACACACACACACACACACACACATCTATACATGGTACGGATGTAATCCCTGTTCAAAAATCTGTTTCATTTCGAAGCCTCCGGAAAGGAATTATTCCTTTTTTCCGGAGGCTTTTTTGCATATATACACACTTCACAACATTACTTACAAATCACAGTTACTCACTATTAAACACTCAACTTATGAAACAAACAAGTCTCTTATCCGCTTCGGCAACGGAGAGCTACAGTCATGCTCATCCAAACCCGCAGTCATTACGGATGGCTCTTTATGCAATCTTCTTTATCCTCCATCCTTTGCGCAACATCTTTAACAGGCACAAACCAGTTCTGATCGGACTGTTGATGTGCTTAACAGCTTCCTTTCAACTGGAAGCAGAGGTATTGAACGTAAGCTGGACATCGGAATCTCCGGCCTTCAGTAACTCTTATATCGGGATACTCAGTGAGGATGATTCCTTAAAACTCCGTTTCACCATCAATACCGACGATCCGGACGGAGAAGCTCTCAAAACAAGACTCGTTCGGCTGGTGTTGCCCACAGGCGTAACTGTCGTGAGCGCTGCCGATGGCGGCAACGTGACAGGGGCAATCACAACAGGAACCATCTCACAGTCGGGAACAACATGGGATATTCCTATTAGCAGTATCTCTTACAACGCGGAAGTAAACCTGGTGGTCATGTTAAGAGCGAGTGATTGCAGTAGCCCCACCGGTTCGTACAATATAACAGTGTCCATTCTATCTGGAGGAGCAGTTTTGGATGATGGTCTCAGAAGCATCCGGTTAGACGTTGTGAAACCCAACATTACAGCCACTCCTTCGGATGCAAGTCAGATGCTGTCGAATCTGAACGACTCGTTCACCCACAACATAGTTCTGAGTGTATCGAATAATGTAAGCGTCAAGTCCATGAAAATAACCGTTACCAAAGACCAGTTTACTGATCTCTCCGAGTTCAAACTGGGTTCCCAGAGTATCACGCCCGATGCCAGTTCAACCACTACATCGGTCGTCTTGAACTTGACAGAAGACATCGTGGGCAGCACTCCCATCAGCGCCGCCAATCCGCAAACCTTGCAGTTTAAAGCACAGGCAAGCATAAGAGGCAACCATTCCGTATCGGCTGTCTGTGCTTACCCACAGGAGGGTACTGCCTGTGTAAGTAAAAATCTCTTCGCCTTGACGCTCTCTTATGCAACGGTAGCAGGAACAGCACAATTAAGAAACGGCGGACTTGCTGTTAACCAGCCGGACCCGGAAACAAATACGGCTTCAACTACGGTATATGATGCACAAACCGTGATTTGGTCGCGCTATCGGATTATAAATGATGGAAGTGCACCGATGGCCTGGACGCAATTTACTACATCAATAGCTACTCATAATTTTTGGGCTATCGGAGACGGAGAAAAAGACATTTATTACCAGATAAACGGTACTGGAGCAAAGAAAAAAGTGCCTCGCCCCTATACTATCTTAGACGTTTTAGGCAGTTATCGAACCAATGACATGTTGACCAAAGCGCAATATGCAAATAAGCCACGTCAAATCAGCTTCTCGTTTTTAGATGAAATTCCAGCCAATCAATATTGTGATGTATATATCCCTTACAAACAGGGATATGTATATGACAACACAAACTGGGGTACGCCGCCTAACGGAATAAATACAATTTATAATTCGAGTGCTCAGCGTTTTATAGGAGCTCAAAGTGCGCAAGTAAGCGGCTATGACATCAACGGAACTGCCACAAGCGTGCCGGCAGGGCTAGAAGGTAATTATTTTAATACACCTATATTTTACAACCTGCTAAGCGATTTGCCAATCAAGCCGGGAGAAGTTACAACCGCAAATGTTCGCATGACATTTCCGTTAGCATCTGTTACTACGAGTAGTAATTACAGTTCGACTCTGCATATCCGGTTACCCAAATGGATGGAATTATACAACGACGATTCCGGCTTGAACAATTCCGTTACTTTCGAGGGAAGCAGTATTGTTACCGGTTCGGTTGACAGTTCCAGCGACGCAGACTATACTACTTACAGCATGGCGGTGAATAATAAAGATATTAATGGAGATGTTGCAATCCGCTATAAAGGAAAAGCCAATACTTACGACTATACCGACGATCAAATCGATACCATCCGCTACTGGATTGACTGGGATAGCGGTTACGGGTTAAGCGGTACAGCCCGCGATGCTCGCCCACTGATTCCCTATCATGCCAAAAACATTCAGCGAGTAAGCTACTTTGCGAAGCAGGACGGGGTGACTATGAATACACTTAATCTGCTCCGTCAAAGCCGGGGACTAAAAGTACACGGAACATCAACCTCAGATAGCCGCACTCCTGAAAACGGAGCTAAAGCCGAGTTTTCGGTAATCGACAACCAGATGTATCTGGAGGGCGATACAGGGCAGATAATCATAGACGCAGATATGGTTGATGCCTATAAATACCTGTATGTAACGGTTAACTCGGATTATCGGGGTAAATTCAATTTTTCGGGCCTGGCTCAGACGGGACTTACCCAAGCCAAAATAGAAGTAAGCAATGTGACTTCGTCTTATACCGTTTCCGATGCCACGTTTGCGGTAAGCGGCAACAATGCCTGGGCTAAGTTTACAGATCCCGGAGCAGGATTTTCTGCCGGTGCAAAGCTGCTGATTACCTTTCCTTTTGTTGCCAATATGAATGGAGCAACAGGAGCCAAAAGTCCGGTCAAAGTAGAAGTTTATGCATCCAATACCGATATTTCCAATCCACTGGCTCCTCCCGCAGGCACCAGGCATGGAGAAGAATATAAGACGGAGATGATTGGTGTACATACTCGAAATGGCGGGTTAGATCAGTCATACACACGCGCTACTCCAAGTGTCAGCGGCGCCGGTGTAGTAAATATCGGTACTATACGGAATGTAGTCAATTCCAGAGGTTATGACTATCCCAACGAATACAGACCCTATGCACATCCGACTACGATGACGGTAGTTATACCGGCCGGATATACAGCCGGATATTTAAGGTTGAGCAAAGAATTGGCAGACGCATCGCCAGCAGGCCCTTTCTCCCTGGCATTGACAACACCGACTACCTCAAATGCAGATGGAACCACAACCTGTGTATATGATATTTCTACATTATACGATTTTACCGTCAATTCCTACGCAGGCGCTCAAGCGTTAACAGACAAGTGGATAGCTCCGGATGGTCGTCTGGAATATATCAGTTACATGTACTTGACGCCAAGTCCTCTATCGCCTCCGCTGGGAAACATTCAAGCTACTTTCAAGTATCTGATTCAACCCGGTTTTACAGAAGAAGTTTCATTGAACACAGTGAATACACCGATTATTTATACCGGTATGCGCGGCGAGTTGACGATACCGTCATCTACGTTCACCATTTACGATCGGGAGGTAACTGTCACTTCCGTTATCGCCGGAGTAAGTTCAACCGGCAGTAGCGGCACACGCAATAGTTGGCTCTACATTGACGGTGGTAATATCAGCGATGTTTTTGTAACCAACAAATCGACGAATGAAAGGATAGATGCCACCGGAAACGGGCGCTGGATTCCGCTGGGAGCATTAACTGTCAATACACCGGTAGAGTACAGTTTGAAGTATACGCTGAACAGTATTGCTGCCAGCAATAATATTCGTGTTTATCTGGTCGCCGATTTTGACAATAACTGGTCGCCGGTACTGCAAAACCCGGTAGTTACAAGCGATGCTGCACATTTGGGACAGAACGTACAGTTGACGATGAATGCTTCTACCAATTCGGTGATTCAAGGTTCTATTTCCGTTCCAAGCGCTAAAATATCATACGGCACTCCCTACGACGTAACGCTCAGCGTCGACAGCCGGACAGGCGAAGCGGATTTGATCAATCCGGAAATTACGCTCACTGTTCCTGACGACCAGATTCCCAAAACATTTCAGTACGAATATCCCGCTGGCAGCGGCTGGAAAACTATTCCCGAAGGGGCGATTTCCTATCCTTCCACAAATCAAATCATGCTCAAAAGTTCCTATTTTGATGGCGACGGTGGCAGCAATTTCATCCTCTACGGTAGTCGGATGAATGTAACCTATGCAGACCGTACCCTGAATGTACGAATCTCTTTCTCCGCCGATTGCAATACGATACTGAACGGCTTCAACTATACGGCTTCCTTTGCCGGCAAAAACCTCATAAACGGCTCCGTTTCAGGAATAAACAACATGCTCTCCGACATGCTTACTACGAATGTGAAAAGCAACTACTATTTCTCTACCGCCCTGAATTTCGTATCCGGCCTTTCCTTCGGCGGAGACAGCAAGGAGAATGTGTTGCAGGTAACTATGAACAAGTGGACGGGAGAAAAGTATGATATTTTCGACACGGACTCCCTCATCATCATGCTCCCCCAATGGCTGAATGTGAATGGAGCTATTACAACCACGAGCGAATTAATTCCCGGATTAAATAACCAGCAGGTTGTTCCGGTGGATATAGTGAATGAAGAAAGAAGCGAGTACCGGCGCCGCATCAGCATCAAGTTACCGGCAACCGTACTCAACACCGATACCGGCGGTCTGAAAGCGAAAGGTAAGGATTTTACCTATCACATCCCATTGGTATATACGGAAGATGCGCAGGATGAATTTCTGCGCGAACACCCGATACAGACGGTACGGACGGATGTCTATACGGTCATTCAGTTTGCTCCGGAAGGAGCATGTGCCGAAGGAAGCACCTATTCATTAGGCAACGCCTCAACCGATGTCGCCCTGCTGACGATAAAAAGCGATAATCCGTATATTTACAATATGGGTTCACTGCACAAGATATTCAAGATTGAAGTTACCTCGGAAGATTTCACCGGAGGCTGGTATGCAGATGAAAACCTGAGCAGTCCGTTCCCTTCCAGCTCCGAATACCTTCACATCCGGACAACTCCCGATACCACGCGGGTGTTTGTAAAATCCAGCTTTAATGCTCTTGATTTCGGAAAAATACCCGTCACCCTCCGCACGCCGCCCGTCAATCTCGCCTGGCGCACAGCCGCCACGAATGAAGACTGGCTCAATCCTGCCAACTGGACAACAAATCTGGGTACCGCTGAAGATAAAAAGGGTTATTTGCCTGCTCTTATCACAGAAGTCACACTGCCCTCCGGAGCAAACAAATATCCTGTTTTGAGCGACAGCGTAGCCTGCCGCATCATCCGGTTTGAACACGGCGCGGAACTGGGACGCCAAGACCTGCTGGTCTATGACAGTGCCCGCGTACAGTTGAAAATCGGCGCCAATCAGTGGTACATGTTCTCGCCACCCCTGCACGATATGTACAGCGGAGATTTTTACAAAACGAATCCCGATCCGTATTATGATGAACAAACGGCCTATACCATGATTTTCAATGCCGAAAATCCGGAAACCAAACTTACGATAAACGGCGACTGGGCAGGAGCGTTTAACACACCCAACGTACTGTTAAGACCAGGAAGCGGTCTGGCTTTCTGGATTGATAAACATAACACACCGCTTTTCTCAGACCATCCGGAGATAACTTTCGATTTCCCGAAAAACGACGTAAATCATTATACATACAATCCTGCCAAGTTTCCTCCCGGCAATATTTCCGGTACTTTCCCGACGCCTCGCTCCCGCAACGGCCGCTTTGTTTATGAAGGTTTCTCCGGTCAGCCTAATGGCAGTGTGGTACTGCAGGACGTTAATGGCCAGCGAAGCGGAAATATCCTTGTTGGTAATCCGTTTCTGGCGCACCTGGATTTCGACAGGCTCCATAACTCCAATCCGGCTTTAATCGGAAACGTATACAAGCTGGCTTCCGGAGAAGGAATTAACGGAGCTATAAAGGCTTTTTATAGCTCCGAGAAAATAGGCAACGGGTATGTTTCTACCAATCCGGATGGAACTGCTACCGGCCTTATTCCACCAATGCAATCGTTTGTCATCAACGTGACAGGTGGCCAGTACGTGACTGCCAACATACTTGAACACACGGAGATTTCCGTACTGTCGGAGAATGCTTTCCGGAATACAGC
>JAISFI010000201.1 GCA_031263685.1 Dysgonamonadaceae bacterium
TTTTTTTTTTTTTTTTTTTTTTTTGATATATATATTATATTTTTATATTTTTTTAAATTATATTATTTTGTGTCTCATATTATTTTATTAACACACACACACACACACACACACACACACACACACACACACACACACACACACACACATCTATATTAAGGAGTCAATCCTGTTTACGAAAACCGATAAGCACATCGGAGGAAGAACAAAACTACCATGCCCTTTATTTATTTTTAGCAATTCAATCGGACTTTCTAATCATTACGGAAAGTTTGTCGCATTTCAAATCTGTTTCATTTCGAAGCCTCCGGAAAGGAATTATTCCTTTTTCCGAAGGCTTTTTGCACATATATACAACTCATAAACAATTAACAACATGGCATATATCATTAGCGCTATGTTTAGCAGGAAAAATTTAGCAGTATTAATTAATTTAATTTTCAAAGTTATGAAACAGCATTTTTTTAGTTTACTATTGCTTGCAGCGTTCGCTTGGAACATGCAAGCATGGGCAGATGGAGTGGACGATTTACCCAAATCGGACTCGTATGGCGGAACATCGGTGGCCGCAAGTGCATTTAATTTGATCGCAGGCGCTGATTTTACGCTGGAAGTAACAGGAACAGCCGGACAGGAAATCAGCATTGCCAACGGGTTAATCAAATATACGCCGGAAGTGAGCGTACACGTGCGTTTCGCACAAGCAAGCGGCGTGGTCTATGTCTTTGAAGGTTCTATTTACAAGGGGATTGTTGCGGTTGATGCAAGCGCTGTGAGTTTTCCCGACATTTTTGCGGAAACAAACGATGCCAACGCAAATACAGGGATTTACAACACTGCAAATTTGTTGCAAAATCCGGGATTTGAAACCATCCCCAACAATGTGTGGCTGGCTTATGACGCAAGTAATGCCAACATCGTTATAACGAATGTTACTACCAGTGGAACTTCTATTCGTGCCAAAGCTACGATGGAGGGAGCAAATACTTTGTTGTTGCACGGCGGAGCGAAGTATTTTACGCAATCGCTTTCTGCCGGTACTATTGCGCCGAATACCTATTACAAAATAGCTTATAAATATCAAGTAAATGAACAAGGAACTCAAGGAGGCGCTGTTGTTCGCGCTCAGTTGGGTACAACAGAAAGAGCATCGGATATTGTAACGACTCCAACCCATACCACTCCAACCAATCATACAAATGTGCTGGATGTGATAGAAGTAATCGTTACCGGAAGTAGTGTTAATATAAACAATCCGGTATGGTTTACCATAGAACGAACAGACGGCACCGGTACTGGTTCCGCACAGAAACTTGAATACTACGATAACCTGACTTTGGTTTCCGGAACAGTTTCCACAGGCATTGTAAATGGCGGAACAGATGTTACTTACCTGAGCGGAACGGCTTATGCTCCGGCGGCGGCAGTATCCACAGATGCAAGTTTAAGCGATTTGCAGGCAGGTGGCGTTAGCATTCCCTGCTTTTCGGCAACAACGTACGATTATATTTATTACTTAGCTCCCGGAACAACCGCACCGACTGTAACAGTGACCACAAGCCATAGTGCGGCTTCGCCTGCCATAGTTGATGCAACAACGGTTCCCGGAACGGCTACCGTAACCGTAACCGCCGAAGACGGAGCGACCAAATTAGAATATACGGTCAATTTTGTAGTGAATTACATAGCAGGCTGGGATGGTAATGGCATAAATACAACAACGGATATACCAAGCGACTTCGGATGGACGTGCAGCGACGCAAATGTAACGTGGGCTGCCGCCAGCAGTAGCGACAATTATGCTTACCGGTACAGAGATAATCTTGGCAACGGCGTTGGTCGTGTGATAACACATCCGGCAAATAACAACGTATTTTCTTTCCTCGTATCGTTGACCGGCAAAAAAGCATATCATTTTTCTTGCCGCAATTCAAATATAAATAATGGTTCTGTTTCTACGCTGTTTGGAATCAATACATCAAGCGATGCGGCTGGAACTATGTTAAATTCCCAAACCAAAACATCAGCTCAATGGACTGCGCTTACAACATTTGATTTCAATTTCATAGCGCCAGAAGACGGTACATATTACATGGTATGGCAAACAACAAGCGGCAATGACAGAAACATAGCTACAGATTTCATTATTACGCTGCTTGGCGACGCACTTGCTGTAACGTTCGACACCGGCGGAGGTACTGCGATAACTGCACAGTATTTCCCTCAAGGTGAATCATACACAGTAATCCAGCCTGCCAACCCAACCCAAAGCGGTTATCTTTTCAAAGGCTGGTGTACGGATAACACGCTTGAAACCGAATATGACTTTTCGGCAGCAGTCACTGCCGCTACAACCATTTATGCCAAGTGGGAAGATATTAAAGAAGGATTGAAAGCGTCGATTACTATTGCTACCGGACTTTTAAATGGAGGAACAGAAAAAGGTCAATCCTATCTAACTGCTGCAATAGGAGATGCACAAACGGTAGTAAATAACAATGCCGCTACAGTTGACGATGTAATTGAAGCCTATAATGCTTTAAATGCGGCTATTGCAAGCTATCAGGATGCAAGTTTATCTGCTTTATTGGTAAATGCAACAGCCTTTGCCGATTTCTCACCCACCCATTACAATTACACTTATCTGCTTGCTCCGGACGCTTCTGTTCCAACGGTTACGGCTACGGCGTCCGAAGCTGCAGAAATTTCCATTACGCCAACAGCCACTCTTCAGGGCAGCGCCACGGTAACAGTTACGGCAGGAAATGGAACAACGCAAACCTATGCGGTTAATTTTGCAGTGAATTACCTGTATGGCTGGAACAACAATAGCGGAGAAAATACGCCCAACACGACAGGCTGGGATGTTCCTTCCGACGCAACAGTTAGCTGGGGACATGAAAATTCAAACAATTCGTTCAGGACAAGCGTAGGCGCTCCGGTCAACAACGGTTCAAACGCCATGCTGTATATTGTAAGCCAAAATACCGCATTTTCTTATCTGGTGCCTGTTTCCGCAAAGAAAATCTATCAACTGACAGGAAATATCTGGCACCGGAATGGCGGCGACGCTTCAAACTGTACCTATTCGTTTGATTTGTCAGACTCCCGCGAGGGCGATAATATCTACTCGCAGGCAGATGTAACCGTAACCGGCAACGGCGCGTATGTTTCCTATACAGGAAGATTAAGCGTTCCGGAAACTATTACCGGCAATGTTTATTTCCGTTTATCCGCTCGCCAGAATGCAGGAAATTGGGATTATAGCGGTTTTGTAGATTTGCTGTTGACTGAACTCGGTGATGCGCTTGTTGTAACGTTCAACACAGACGGCGGCAGTGCAGTAGCCAGCCGGTATTTTTTGGAAGGAGAATCCTGCACGGTTGTGCAACCTGCCAACCCAACCCGGAGCGGTTATACTTTCAAAGGCTGGTATTCCGACGAAGAATTAAGCGCTGAATATAATTTTTCAACACCGGTTACAACCGCTACAACCATTTACGCCAAATGGGAAGATATTAATATTACTGTAGCGCCGGGTGCGACGGTTGATATTGCTGCGTATGCCGACGACGATCGCGATATTGTTTTCCATTCGGATGATACAGGAACGGGACAACTGTCCGGCACCACCACCACCTTTACACCTCGCGGAAAAGTGAAATTAGTAAAAACATTCCAGACCAATCAATGGTATCCCATAGGTTTCCCGTTTGCAGTTGATAACGAAAACATTACAATCGAATACGGGATGGAAAGCAAACAGGGCGTGATATATAATGGCGATAAGGGAGCGCATGAGTTTTCCAATAACGGAACAAAAGAAGCAGCCAACTTCTTTGTAAAGAAATACAATGCTGGCGAGAATTACTTCGTATTTGACGATGTAATTGCCGCCAATACCGGTTATATTGTTGAATTTCCGAAAGCTGAATTTGGTGATGCAGGAACAGTTGAAGTTACATTCATTTCAACGTCATCGCCTGAATTGACAATCGGGGCTACCGGCACAAATATTCCGGATGGTAACGCAGACCTTTCCTTAGTTGTCAATCCAAACGTGAGCAACATTACCGGAATCGGAAACGCTATGGATTATTATCAATATGATTATAATAATAACAGGTTTAGCCGTATAGGAGGTACAGGAAATATAACGCTGTCAAAACAGCTCAAGCCTTTTGAAGCCATCATAGCCGTCAAAACAGGTACGGACGAAAGTGGCTTCCGATCATCTATCGGCGACGGTTCGAGCGGCACCACTGCACTGGAACCGCTTCATGGCGTTGAAGAACCGCTGGAAGTCCGGTATTATACCATGCAGGGCATCCGTATCTATTCGCCGCAAGCAAACGGCGTTTATATCGTGAAAAAAGTGTATGCTTCTGGAAAAACCGACATATCTAAAGCAATCTATAAAAATAAAGGACTATGAAAACTTCAAAAACAGTATTATTATTTATGCTTGTCGGCATATTCATTGCCGGCAGCGTTTCGGCACAAAACTCAGGTTATCCTTCAACCATGCAGAAAAGTGTCGATAACTGGTTGAATGGCTCGACGTTTACCGAAGATTACGCGGATGTGCAATCGATATCCGCTCCGACCACAGAACCTCAGGTTCCTGTGGGCGATTCGCTGTTTACTGTTGTCCTGTTGTCGGGGCTTTATTTGCTTTGGAACAGGAAGAAGAATGTAAAATGTAGAGTGTAGAATGTAAAATGTAGAATGGGGGCGGTATTGAAAAGGGCAGCCTTTTGCAAGACCGCCCCTCCATTTTGCATATTGCATATTACATATTACACATATTACTCTTCCACTACCACCACACCCCACGGTTCAATATCCAACGACTGCCCCTTATTTATTTTTTCACCCGAAAGCAAGTCTTTCCCTGACGCAAACGGATAGTTAATGGTTCTACTTTCAGCACCGTAATTAAAAATATAATGAACCGGCCTGCCGGACGAGTTTGTACCGGAGCGGAAAATAACCGGGAAACGATATTCATTTTGATTCGTCAGGATACCGGCTTTTTCGGCGGCTAAATGGACAATTTTTTCTAATAATTCTCCCGAAAGATACGTTCCGATATAATACAAATTTCCATTGCCATACACATTTTCCGTTATCGCCGGCCATTGCCCGTAAAACGGATGGTCGGCGTAAGCCAACGGTTTTGCCGTTTCGGGTATCAGGAATTCATACCATTCGCTGATAGGCCTATCGTCTTTTAAATGGAACGGATTATCTTTCAATTGCATGGCCGGGATATTGGCGTATTCTTGATAATAAAAACCACAGGCTTCGCGTAAAGGGCCTGGCGCCAGGGTCGCACGTACGGCGGAATGTTCGTTGCAGTAACCGCTCTTGAAAAACATGACCACTTGCCCGCCATCTTTCACAAATTGGCTTATCTTGTTCAGTAAATCATCCGTTGCCACGTACAAGGGCGGAATAACCAACATTCTATACTTGCTGAAATCGCTCCATTTGTCGCAAGGGATAATATCCGTTTCAATATTCTGGCGATACAAGGCGTCGTGTATCATCTCCGAAGGATAATGATTTTTGCGCGTGTAAGGCATGAAATTGAGCGCGTGATACGAATCGTGGCTGTACAGGATAGCTACTTTGTTCTCTTTCTTCAGATTGACTAAATGTTTGCCGATCGCTTTCAATTCTTTGGCCGTGGCCGAAAACTCGCGATAAATCCGGTTGGCTTGCAAGTCCTGCCCGAGAATACCGCGCCAATAGGTTTCCTGACCGTAATGCAAGGTATGCCAATGCCAATATTCTACCATGTTGGAACCGGACGCCAGATGACTGTAAACATTTTGGCGCAGTTGCCCGTCGTAAGGCGGGTATTGTCCGCGGGAATCCCAGCCGGTCGCCTGCGCGTTTGTTTCCGTTACGAGGTAATTGCCTTGGGTTACCGTTCGCATATAATCGCCCGAATACGCAATCCATTGTCCATCCTGACCGTCCTGCACCGCGTGGTAAATATTAATAGCCGGATATTGCATCTGCCGGAAACTTTCTACCTGGTCAAGATTGTGAAAGTAAGGCATAAAACAATGTGTTACAAATTGGTCGGGACGCTTGTATTCGTTGACGATGTCGCACTGCCAATTCAGGAAATCGGCCAGACACTTGCGGTTGTAACGTTCCCATTCGTTTTTGTAGGAAGGATTTGTCACGCCGTCGCGCGGGTAAAATTCTTCCCATGTATAGATGTTCATTCCCCAGTAATTCATCCCCCATTCTTTGGTGAGAAGTTTGAGGTCGCCGCTGAACTTTTCCTTTATATAGTTGCGGAAACCGACAAAATAATCGTGGTTATTGACCCCGCGCGCTTCCACTTCATTATCCACCTGATAGCCGATGATGGCCGGATGTTTGGCGTAATGTTCCATCATCTTGCGAATCATCCGTTCGCAGAAAAAACGATACGTTGGATTGGTAAAATCCATATTCTGTCGAATACCGTAATAGGCTCTATCGCCTCTCGTATGTTCGGCAAGGACTTCGGGATAACGATGCGCCATCCAGGCGGGAATAGAATAGGTCGGCGTTCCCAGGATAACCCGAATGCCTGCCGCGTGCATTTTGTCAAGGATGCGATCCATCCATTCAAAGTCAAACACACCTTCCCGCGGTTCAAATAATCCCCAGCTCGATTCACCTACCCTAACAACCGTCAATTCGGCGTCCTTCATCAGGCGAATATCTTCATCCAAGCGTTCGGAAGGCATATATTCGTGGTAATATGCCGCGCCGTACAGTACATTGTCGAACTTGTATTGGGCGAATGCTGTTGATGCGGCAAAAATAATCGCCGATAATAAAATGAATACCAGTTTTTTCATACGTTTATATTTTTATTTGCCACTAATGCACTAATTTTTACACTAATTTTATTCGTTTTTATTCGTGCATTAACGGCTTAAATTAATCATACTTATCGTATTAAACGATCGCGCCGGAAGTGCAACACTCAGGTATTTTTGATCGATTTTGAGCGTGACTTTTTCCGGTTCTGCCCGGTAGTTCGCCAGAACCACAATAATGTTAGCGTCCGGCGTTTGAAAAGCCAGCAAGTTGTCGTAATCTTCATTTGTCTTGACGGCCAGCTTGACCGAGCCTTGCGGAACAAACGAACTGACGTGTTTATACACGTAATATTCAGGCGTATAAATCACCTCTTTCGTATCGCTTAAGATGCGGATTAAAGCGTTTTGCGTCCAGCACCAGCTACTGCTCCCACTGTCACGCAGCAGCATGTTCCAACTCATGTACGAGTTCGCGCCCCCATTGAAATAATGTTTCATCAGGTTGAACGTGTGTTCCGCGTCTTTCCAACCGAACGCACCGTTACCACATTCGCTTTCGGATTGCATAAGCCTCAGTTCCGGATAGTTGTCCTGGATAGTGGCGATGATGTCCCGTCCTTCCCATTGCAGGGCGACTCCTTTGATGTATTTTTTCACGTCGGGGTCGTTCAGGATTGTTTCAAACACGTCGGGGTCGGACGTGTTAAACGTGCCGGCATAGATTTCCACTTCCGGGTGAGTTTTCGCCAATTGAGGGCCTAAATATTTCCCGTTGAAATTGGCGATGCTTTGCGGTTTCCACGAACCGTTAGGCCACTGGCTGAAGGTGAACGCCTCGTTTTGATACATGATCATGGAGATGTCAATGCCTTCGGATTTGTAGGCATCCAGGTATTTTGAAAAATACAGGGCGAATGCCTGTAAATATTCCGGTTCCTGTATAAACTGGTCGGTGTACAAGGGCGCTTCTTTTTCCTTGGGGAGGTCGTTGCAATCCGTGCTTTTGTTGGCGTAATGCCTGTTCGTTTTCATCCACGTCGGGGCGCTCCAGGGAGAAGCCCAGAGGCGGATGTCCGGGTTGATTTTTAACGCCGACCGGATGTAGGGGATCAGCGCTTCCCTGTCCCGTTCGATGCTGAAATGTTTGAGTTCAAAATCGCCGTCGACCTCGTCGTAGCTGTACCAGTCGCGCGAGTAATCGTTAGCGCCGACAGGAGTACGGCAAAAATTGAACTTGAGGCCTTCGTCCGGATTAAACAGGTCGTTCAAAATTTGGTCGCGTGTCGCCTCGTCTACAAGTTGCAAGGCATCCCAGCCCAATTCGTTAAAACAGGCGCCAAAACCATCGATAACCTGTTGCGGTTGATTCGTTAGAATCTCGACGTAATTTTCCGTTTCAGGTTTGTTAGTCAGTATGATATTGGCTTGTCGTTGCCAGCGGTTTTCGTCGGTGGTGGAGACCCAGCCGGCGACTTGTTCGTCACATGCCGTGAAAACAAATAATCCCGCGATACAAAATAAAAGTAATTGCTTCATCGCTTATCATTAAAGGGATTTGTTATAATTGAAAGGGATGGGGTTTTACATAAACCTTGAAATCTTTTATCATACCCGGTTTGTCGGCTTCCATTCGCGGAAGGTATTCAAAACCGGTAATCGTTTTGTTTTCGCCCAAATCGATAACGACTTGATGCGGAAATTTATCCTTGCTAATGGAATAGGATGTATGCCAAATGGTCGATTCCTGCAAGTCGAAAATATTGGTGGCAATATTGTTGGCATCGTCGGCTTCCTCGCTGTCGGCATAAATGATTTTCCAGTGCTGGCGGGAAATGGGTTTTCCGTCAATGCCCAGGATTTCCAATTCGGCGATGGATGCAAAATCATCATTTCCGTGTGAGTTTAAGGCTTCCAAACAGAAATAACGGGTTTCGTACGATTTTCCGAAATTGATTTTCTGCCAACCATTGCCGGCTTTGAAGCTTCCTGCATACACCGGTTTCTCGTTCGACAAATCCAGATTTTCGCCCTGCTTGCGGAATTTGTAAGCGCCGTTGCCTCGCAAGACGTCCAGTACAGGTTGACGTAATCCTTCAACGACAGGGTTTTCCGTTCCGGAAATATCCAAGACGATGATTTCGTTTTCGCCTTTTTTCAGCCAGCATCCGGGCATATACAGCGTTTGTTGCGGCCCGATTTCCCAGAATCGACCGATATTGTGCCCGTTGACATAAACCATGCCTTTTTTCCAATGGGTCATATCCAAAAAGGTGTCGCCGGTTTTATCCAAGCGGAAAGTGGCGCGGTAATAGGCCGGTACGGAGGATGTTCCGGTAATTTTCCGGTAGTTTTTGTTTTTGGCAGAAGCATAATCGACCGGAAAACTGTACACTTTCCAGTTTTTCAGTTCCATGCTGCCTTGCCCGTTGATGATTTCTACTCTTTCGGTGATGCCTTTATAATCAAGCACACCCGCGCCGAAATTCCGCCGTCCCATAGCTTCCAGCAGTATATCCAGTACCGCACCCTCTTTTACCGGAGGAAGCGGTAACGAACTTTCTCCTTTTAAGCGGTTTAGCGTTCCGATTCTTTCCTCGTCGATAAACACCTGCGCCCAGTCGTGCGCCTCGGTGATTTTGATAAACTGCTGTCCGTCGGATGCCGACAAGGTTGTGCGGTAAAGGATGCTTCCCCAACCCTGATTGAAAAATTCCATCGACCGGATGTTTTCGCTGCTTACCGGTTCGGGTAAATTCTCGAATAGCGGCGCTATTTCGTTCAATGTAATGTTTGGAATACTTATCGTTGGAATTGAATCGGGAACATCCGGCAAGGTTTTTCCTTCGGGTAAATAGCGTTGCAGCAATTCACGCACTTTGAAGTATTTCGGTGTTGTTCGTCCGGATTCGCCGATGGGCGCGTCGTAGTCGTAGGAAGTACAATCGGGTACATAGCCGGGAAAATTAGCGCCCGCCCAATGTCCGAAACTTGTTCCTCCATGCGTCATGTAGAGGCTGAAAGAAATGTTTTTATCGAGCATTTCCTTCATCCCGGCAACCAGTTCTTCGGCGTTGCGTGTTTCGTGCTGTGCGCCCCAGTGGTCGAACCAGCCCGACCAGAACTCGCTGCACATCAAAGGCGTTTCGGGACGCAATTCCTGTAATCGTTTGAATTGTTCGTCGATGTTGGCGCCGGTACCGAAATTGATTGTCCAAAGTAAATCGTCCAAGGCGTTGTTTTCAAAATTGGAACTCCAGTCGCATTGAAACAAAGGCGTTTGGTCGAATCCGGAGGCTTTGACAATGTCGCGGATTTCGGCGACATAAGATTTATTTGTTCCATAGGCGCCGTATTCGTTTTCCACTTGTACCATCAGGATATTTCCGCCGTTGGCTAATTGTAAGCCGCTGAGTTGTTTGCCTACTTCTGCCATAAACAAGCGGACACGTTCCACGAAATAGGGATCTTGGGTGCGCAGGGCAATATCCTTTTTCTTTAACAGCCACCAGGGAAGTCCGCCCATTTCCCATTCGGCGCAAACGTAAGGACCGGGGCGCAGGATAAGGTACATGCCGTGTTTTTGCGCCAGACGGCAAAAAGCGGCTACATCGTTGTTGCCGGTAAAATCGAATTGGCCTTCTTCCGGCTCGTGGATATTCCAGAAAACATACAGGCAAATGGTGTTCATTCCCAATGCTTTGCACATTTCAATGCGATGTTCCCAATATGCTTTCGGAATACGGGGATAATGTATTTCGGCCGCTTTAATGACAAAGGGTTCGCCGTTTAAGAGGAATGTTTGGTTCCCGATTTCAAAAGTTTCTTTCTTTGAAACGCCCGTACATGCGCCGGTCAGCATCCAAAGAAAAACAATAAAAAAGAAAAGATTTTTTTTTACATTCATAATTTTATAGCTGTTAATGTTTAATTCTAACTGTTGTAAAGGAATAGGGCGCTAATTCGTTTAATTCCGCCTCGCTGATCACCGATTCGACTGGTTGCAGCGCTTTATCGTCCGGATTTCCCTGTAATACTGTTTTTTTCAGGATACTGCCTGCCGGAAATACCGTTTCCACGTTTAAGGTCACGGCAACGGGCAAGAGGTTAACCATTTTGAGGATAAGATCGTTTGTACGGCTGTCCTTCACCACTGAACAGGCTATCCGGTTGCGGATTTTGGGATTGCCGTTATTCAACTGAATAAGCGAAGGAATATACTCATCTCCTGCGTTTTCGCCGAATATTTTCTGCACATGGTATCCCACCGTCGGTTTGACTTCCGTGTTGTTGAAATAAATCAGATCGGGATTCCAGTTTGTATGTCCTTCCTTTGCCAGCAGCGGCGCATACGACGACAGGACGACGACGTCGCCATTCCGTTCCAATGCCGTCAAGTACAAGGCTTCGGAGAGGGCAGTTTCGAGGTTGTTGGGACGACCGGGCAAGTGTGCGGCGTATTCGCCCAGATAGACTTTCGACTTTGAACGGTCGTATTTGTCGTAATAATCCTGATTGTAGATAAACCACGCGGGCGGCTGATAATAGTGCTCGTCCACCACAGGGACGTTCAGTTTAGCGGCAATGTCCCAGCCCTCGCGGTAATCCGCTCCTTCGGAAAAAGGCCCGACTGTACCGATAACCGTTATTTCGGGATATTTTGCTTGAATCGCTTTGAAAATCAGGGTAAACCGATCCTCGAAAACGTCGGAAATCAAATCCTCGTTACCAACGCCGATGTATTTCAGGTTGAAAGGCGCGGGATGTCCCGCTTCGGCGCGTTTTCTGCCCCAAACGGTATTTTTGTCGCCGTTTGCCCATTCGATTAAATCCAGGACTTCCTGCACGTATGCTTCCATTTCGTCCATTGGGATGCCGCCCTGCTGACCTCCCAGTCGATGCCCGTGATGCGCCGAATTTTGACAGGGCACGCCGGCAGGTACAATCGGAACAGCTTCTGCACCAATATCTTCGCAAAACTGAAAATACTCAAAATAGCCCAGTCCGGCCGTTTGGTGGTAGCCCCAGATATTCCGCTGCGGCTTGCGGCTTTCCGGGGCGCCGATGGTATTTTTCCACCGGTACATGTTTTCCAGACCGTCGCCATGCGCCACGCAGCCGCCGGGGAAACGGACAAAACGCGGATGAATATCCGCTATCGCTTGCGCCAAATCTGCCCGCAAACCGTTTTTCCGGTTGTTGAAAGTCTTTTGTGTAAACAGCGAAAGCATATCCAGCGCAATGTCTCCGTTTAAGACATGGACTTCCAAGCGGGCA
>JAISFI010000375.1 GCA_031263685.1 Dysgonamonadaceae bacterium
GAAGCCCCGAAATATTTTATCCGATGATCGGATTCGATTTGATTCATGCGACGTACATAAAAATATTTCGGGGCTTCGCCGCTCCGCTTTGACGTTGCATATACACCCGACGTTAAAACGTTCAGGCTACCAAGATAAAATCCGTTCCGGATTGGCTGGCGCCGAAACCCGAAATTTCACATCAGATTACCCGGATTCAGGCTACACAATGTCATTGCGAGGACGGTAGCCCGAAGCAATCCAGGATATTAGCGCTACTGGACTTGCTCACGTTCGGCGTAGTCTCCAGACTACGCCGGGGTTAAAAGCAAGGCTCCTGCCTTGCAACACAGATAATGAAAATGACATAAAAGAACAACAATGAACAAATATAAAAATGAATACAGGTGCTTGATTAGCAAGCCAGGAGGCTTGCTTTTAACCCCGACGTAGTCTGTGGAGACTACGCCGAGCAACGTCATTGCGAGCGTAGCGAAGCAATCCAGGATATTAGCGATACTGGATTGCTTCGCTATGCTCGCAATGACGATGCACAAAACTATATTGTGTACAGTATAGTTTTTATCTTTTAGCTCTCAAATCTTAGTCAAATACTCCTCCTTGACATCTTCGTAAAACGCGGACATCGTAGTTTGCATGTAAGGCACCAGCCAAAAAAGGCCAAGTCCCATTGGAATGAGCGCCAACAGCATCCAACCGATAAAACTCAATTGCAAAAGGAACAGTTTCATTTTGTTTCCTTTCATCATGTTCATGCTCAGTTCGATGGCCTTATTGTATTTCATTTCCGGATGATCCTTTAATATATAGGCCGTTAACGAATACGACAAAGATTTGATAATGCCGGGTACAAGCAACAACATCGACCACAAGAAGGTGTAAAGCGCTACCAGCAACATCGTGCCCAGGTAGCGACCATAATCCGAAAAAGGCTTAGATAACAAGTTGATAAGACCACTCGTGCTTCCTTCTTCCTCACGAAACAAGGCTAGATACGTCTGTACCATCCCTGCGCTCAAAACCGGAACCAGCAAAATATATATCAGCGAGGAAATACCCGAAATAAAGGCCAGATCTTTCAACTGCATCAATACACTAAGCACTCCAACCGGAAGTACATACACCACAGCCGCAAGAACGGCCGGATTCCACTTTTCGCGCAATTTTTCTAATGCGCGATCTTTCAATTCACTGTTTGTTAACATAATACTACATTTAATTAGATAATACTCTATAATTTATCACGTGCAAATCATTAAAGATCAATGCCGACACGCTATTGTCGGTCAAATCCGGCGTAGTAAACGCCAAAGGTATATAATTTGAAACAGATAAAATTCCATACTCAACATGTTATAAAACATGTTTTGGGGATGAAGTATAAATCATATTTATGAATACATCTATAATATCAATTTGACTTATAAGAATAAACCTATTACCTTTGCAGCGAATTAAATGATTCACTAAATAATAACACATTAAAAGTTACAAATTATGCAATCAATTATCAATGCTCAGCTACCTGAATTTAAGGTTCAAGCGTATCAAAACGGAAGTTTCAAAACCGTAAGTAACAATGACATAAAAGGGAAATGGGCTATTTTCTTCTTTTATCCGGCCGATTTCACTTTTGTTTGTCCAACTGAATTGGCCGACATGGCCGATAAGTACGATAAGTTTCAAGCATTAGGCGTAGAAGTTTATTCTGTAAGCACCGATTCTCACTATGTACACAAAGCCTGGCATGATGCTTCCGAAACCATTCGCAAAATCAAATACCCGATGTTGGCCGATCCGACCGGTACATTGACGCGCGCTTTTGGCGTACATATCGAAGAAGCCGGCGTGGCATATCGCGGTACTATCGTTGTCAATCCGAATGGTGAAATCAAAATTGCCGAGATCAACGACAACGGTATCGGACGAAACGCCGACGAATTGTTACGCAAAGTAGAGGCAGCTCAATTCGTAGCCTCGCATCCCAACGACGTTTGTCCGGCTAAATGGAAAAAGGGTGATGCTACCCTGAAACCAAATATCGACTTGATCGGAAAAATTTAAACAGCTTAAAAACAATATAAAATAGTAGAACGATGTTAGATTCAGCCTTAAAAGAACAAGTACAAGACTTGTTCGCCGGATTAAAGACAAATTATGTATTCGACGTCAGCGTTTCACCACAACATGAAAGCAGAGGAGAACTACTCGATTTGTTGGAGGAAGTAGCTGCTTGTTCAGACAAGGTAAGTTGTCGGGTAAAAGAAGGTAAAAACCTGGAGTTTTCTCTGTTAAAAAACGAAGTAAACACGGGAATTTCATTCCGAGGTGTACCTACCGGACACGAATTTACTTCCCTCCTCCTGGCGGTGTTGAACAGCGACGGAATCGGGAAAAATATCCCCGACGAAAGCATCTGTCAACGAGTCAAAGCGCTGAAAGGAAACATCCATCTAACTACCTATATTTCTTTAACTTGTACCAACTGTCCTGATGTCGTACAGGCGCTCAATGTAATGACAATACTGAACAGAAATATCCGTCATGAAATGGTAGACGGAGCGGTCAATCAATCCGAAGTAGATGCCTTGAAGATACAGGCAGTTCCAACGGTCTTTGCCAACGGCCAGTTATTACACGTTGGCAAAGCCGGTTTTGGAGAACTTCTGGATGAGCTAGTACTCCGCTATGGCATCGATAACGAAAAAACCACACATTCCGTAAGAAATTACGATGTTATCGTTGCCGGATGCGGACCTGCAGGATCTGCCGCTGCCATTTATGCAGCCCGTAAGGGCTTACGTGTCGCCATCATAACAGAACGGACAGGAGGTCAGGTAAAGGAAACTGTGGGAATTGAGAATCTTATTTCCATCCCTCACACAACAGGCGCAACACTTGCATCCAACCTGCAACTACATATACAACAATACGAAATAGACCTGTTAGAGCACCGCCACATAGAAAAAGTGGAAATGAACGGAACCGAAAAAGTAGTCTCGGTGACGGGTGGAGAGAAGTTCTCAGCTCCTGCATTAATCATCGCAACCGGAGCCAGTTGGCGAAAGCTGAATGTTCCCGGAGAAGCGGAATACATCGGACGGGGCGTTGCGTTCTGTCCGCATTGCGACGGCCCTTTCTACAAAGGAAAACACGTCGCAGTTGTTGGCGGAGGAAACTCCGGCATAGAAGCTGCCATCGACCTTTCCGGTATCTGTTCCAAAGTAACCGTCCTCGAATTTCTCGATGAATTGAAAGCCGATCGGGTTTTACAGGAGAAAGCTCAACAACAACCCAACATTGAAATTTTCCTCGCCTCTCAAACCTTGGAAATCATCGGCAACGGTGATCAGGTTACCGGCGTCCGCCTCAAAAACCGACAAACGAATGAAGAACGTATCATCACACTGGACGGTGTTTTCGTTCAAATCGGATTAACTGCCAACAGTAGCGCCTTTCAAGAACTCGTCCAAACCAATCGCGCAGGCGAAATTGAAATTGATACGCACGGACGTACCCCTCAACCGGGCATTTACGCTGCCGGCGATGTGACAACAGTTCCCTACAAACAAATTATTATTGCTATGGGAGAAGGTGCAAAGGCGGCATTAACAGCATTTGAAGATAGAATGAGGGCTAAGTCGTAAGATTTCCGGGCTTCGGTTCTACTCCATTCAACAGATAGGACTCCGGATCGATCTTCGAATAAGATCCAATCCGCTCGGCATCTTCCCGCGCCTGCTGACGGTTTTTGATTGTCTGGGTCAGTCCGCGTTCAAGGCGAAGTTTCTTCACAGCCACTTTCGCTGCCTGCTGATGCGATTCTTTTTTGGAATACCCGACGCCAACACCCATCGGCATATCGCCCAGTATCACGCGCGACTGAAATACCTGATTGTGATCTTCATCCATAAAATGCTCCATCAATTCAAACTTCAGGACTATTTTATTTTTCTGACTCCATTCAATCAGTTTGGATTTAAAATTGATTTCCTTTTTCGCCAGCTTTTCAATGTTCAGGCAGGCGCCGATAATTTTATGCTCAATGAATTTTCGAGTCACATGAAAGCCTTTGTCTAAGAAGATTGCGCCGATAAAAGCTTCCAGCGCATTGCCGTAAATATGATTCTTGTGAGTATTTGTCCGGGCAGCGGTATGTATCATTTTGCTCAGGCCGATGTCTTCGGCGATTCGGTTTAAGGTTTCCCGCTGTACGATTTTAGAACGGATATTTGTCAAAAAACCTTCGTCCTTGCCGGAAAACTTATGGTAAACAATGTCGGCCACGATTGCATTCAAGATCGCGTCGCCCAAAAACTCCAAACGCTCGTTATTGCACAAACGTCTGGCTTCACCGACTTTGGATAAAGATTTGTGCAACAATGCTTCCTCATAATATTCGATATTTTCGGGGAAGAATCCAAGTATCTTATAAAAGGAAAGATAAGACTTTCTTTGGAGGTTTCCCAGAAATCTTATCTTTCCAAGTATTGAATGAAAAATCACTTATTCTTCAATAAATTTAGTTCGTTCTCACGACCTGTATAACATCGTTAAAATCTCAGATTCGCTCAAATCGCTTAACGATCAAACAAGCGTTATGGCCGCCAAACCCAAACGTGTTGGACAATGCAGCTTTCACTTCACGTGTCTGCGCCTTGTTGAAAGTAAAATTCAAGCGGTAATCGATTTCCGGATCTTCATCACCCGGTGTGAAGTTGATCGTGGGCGGTACTACGCCATCTCGGATAGACAGGATGCAAGCCATTGCTTCCAGCGCTCCGGCGGCTCCCAGCAAGTGGCCTGTCATGGATTTTGTGGAACTGATATTCAACCGGTAAGCATGTTCTCCGAAAACTTCTTTAATGGCTTTCGCTTCCGAAACATCTCCAACCGGCGTTGAAGTACCATGTACATTGATATAGTCAATATCTTCCGGTTTCATTTCCGCATCTTCCAATGCGTTCCGCATCACTAAAATGGCTCCTAAGCCGTCCGGGTGGGAAGCGGTCAGATGGTAAGCATCGGCAGATAATCCACCTCCGGCAACTTCTGCATAGATTTTAGCGCCACGTGCCAATGCGTGCTCCAGTTCTTCCAGGACGAGTGCTACTCCACCTTCGCCAATCACGAAGCCGTCGCGACTTTTACTGAACGGACGGGAAGCCGTCTGCGGAGAATCGTTGCGGGTAGACAGCGCCGTCAAGGCGTTAAATCCGCCAACTCCGGAAACACATACTGCCGCTTCAGCTCCTCCGGTAACAATCGCGTTGGCCTTACCCAATCGGATAAGGTTGAATGCATCGACCGCACCATTCGTCGACGAAGCGCAGGCAGAAACCGTTCCGTAATTAGGCCCCCGAAAACCGTAAATCATCGAAATACGACCGGCAGCTATATCTCCAATCATCTTGGGAATAAAAAACGGACTGAACCTTGGTCCTAATTCTTCATTTTTCGCATAATTACCGGCTTCCTGATCGAATGTTCCGATTCCTCCGATGCCGGAAGAAAAAATAACGCCTATTTTATCCAGGTTTTCCTTTTCCAAGTCCAAGCCGGAATCTTCTACTGCCTCTTTGGCTGCAACAATGCCCAATTGTGCGTAGCGGTCAATTTTTCTTGCCTCTTTCTTATCGAAATGCGCTTCGGGATCGAAACCTTTTACTTCACAGGCAAATTGGGTCTTAAATTTTGATACGTCAAGCAAAGTAATAGGCCCGGCGCCACTGACTCCATTTACGAGGGACGTCCATGTTTCTTCAACATTGTTCCCCAACGGAGTTATTGCTCCCAGGCCTGTTACCACCACTCTTTTTAATTCCATAAGGGGGTTAAATAAGGTGATTTACTTCGTATTTGCTTCAATATAAGCGATGGCATCTCCCACTGTACTGATTTTTTCGGATTGATCGTCCGGAATGGAAAGGCCAAATGCCTTTTCAAATTCCATAATCAACTCGACAGTGTCAAGAGAGTCTGCTCCCAAGTCATTAGTAAAACTCGCTTCGTTTGTAACTTCTGTTTCTTCAACACTCAATTTTTCAACGATAATCGCTTTTACTTTTGATGCAATTTCAGACATAACTTTTTTAATTTAGATTAATAATACAAATATAGTTTTTACTTTTGCGGTGCAAAGGAAAGCATTATTTCTGAGATTAGAAAAAAAAAATACAAAAAACTGCACATTTACATCGATAATGTGCGCTGAAGCATACACGAAATGAATAAATTAGCTATTTTTGCTTCCGGCTCCGGTTCCAATGCCGAGCATATCGTGAAGTATTTTGCCGAACGGAAGGGAGACGTTATTGTCCCGATCATCATCAGTAACAAAGAAGACGCTTTCGTACACGAGCGAGCAAAAAAAATGGGAATCCCGTCTTTCACCTGCTCGAAAAAAGAATTTGAAGAAGGCGACGGGGTATTGAATCTCTTGCGAAGCTACGAAATAGACCGGATCATTTTAGCCGGTTTCCTGCTGAAAGTGCCGGAAAATTTACTCAAAGCCTTTCCGGATAAGATCATCAACATCCACCCGGCGCTTTTGCCGAAATTCGGAGGAAAGGGGATGTATGGGGCGCATGTACACGAAGCGGTTGCTGCTGCCAAAGAAAAGGTATCCGGTATCACCATTCACTACGTCAACGAGAAGTATGACGAAGGAAAAATTATCTTCCAGGCAAGTTGCGAAATACTTCCTACCGACACGGCCAACGATATTGCCGCTAAAGTCCATGCCCTGGAATACGAACATTTTCCGAGGGTGATAGAGCAAACGCTATTGGGTTAAGCGCTTAAAGGTAAGCGCCAGATTTTCAATCTCTCCGGAAGGTTTATCCAGCACGATTCGTCCGTGATGGAGGATGATGACGCGGGTACAAACGGATGATACTTCTTGCAATACATGAGATGAAAATAAAATCGCCTTATCTGCACTTTCCCGCTTGACGAAAGTGATGATTTCTTCTATCTGATTGGGATCTAATCCGGTGAAAGGCTCATCCAGCACCAGCAATTCCGGACGGTGAATGAGTGCTTGCGCCAATCCCACCCGTTGCCGGTATCCCCTGGAGAGTTGTCCGATTTTCTTGTGACTTTCCGGCGAAAGACCTGTGTTTTCCATAATATTTTTAACAATTTGCCGTTTTTCGCCAGACAGTTTGTAGAAACCGGCAACATATTCCAAATATTCCCGTACATACATTTCTTCATATAAAGCATTATGTTCCGGCAGATAGCCGATGAGTGCCTTTGCCCGTAAAGGATCTGCGACAATGGAATGGTTGCCGATGAAAACATCGCCTTTATCAATCGACAGACAGCCGGTTATCATCTTTAAAGCAGTCGATTTCCCAGCGCCATTCGGCCCCAAAAAACCAACAATCTCTCCTTTTTCGACGGAGAAGCTGATCTGATCAACTGCCGGTTGATGCTTATATTGCTTGGATAATTGCTGTACTTGTAGAATCATTTGTTCGGAAACAGGTGTGTTAGGCCAACGAGGGGCATTGCTTGCAAATGTAAGTATAATTCTCCATTTACGTGCAAACGAAGGAACAAAAATCTTAAAAATTCTATCAGACACCTGTTTTTTTGTTTTTTCATATTACTTTTGTCCGCAAAATTTTATTAACATCAAGTGTAACAGTTATGAAAAATGAATTAACCACATTGCTGCAGTTATTTACTATTGCAGCAAGCTTACAAATCACAATTATTCACGATTAAACAATCAACCAATGAAACTAACTAGTCTTTTATCTACTTCGGCGACGGAGAGCAATAACCATGCCCATCCAAGTCCACAACCACTGTGTACGATTTTTTACGCGAAGTTCTTTATCTTCCATCCTTTGTGCAGCATCTTCAACAGGCGCAAAGCAGTCTTTCTCGGACTGTTGATGTGCTTGATAGCTTCCTTTCAACTGAAAGCACAGGTACTGAATGTAAACTGGACATTGGGATATCCTGCCCTCAGTAATCCTTACATCGGGATTCTCTGTGAAAATGATTCCCTAAAGCTCCGTTTTACCATCAATACCGACAATTCGTCCGGAGAAGCAGCCAAAACGAGGCTCGTCCGACTGGTATTGCCTGCGGGTGTAACAGTAGAGAGCGCTGCCGATGCTGATAACGTATCAGGATCTATCACTACCGGAACCGTCAAGCAGTCGGGGACAACATGGGATATTCCCATCAACACCATCTCTTACAACTCAGAAGTGAATTTGGTCGTTGTGTTAAAAGCTGCTGATTGCAGCAGCCCTACTGGTTCGTTCAGTGCAACGGTGTCCATTCTATCGGCAGGAACGGTTTTGGATGGCAGTTCCAGAAGCATCGCCTTGAATGTTGTGAAACCTAATATCACGGCCACTCCTCAGGTAGCAAACCCGGTGTTGTCGAAACAGAACGATTCTTTCATCTACAATATTCCTTTGAGCGTATCGAATAACGTGAGCGCCAAATCCATGAGAATAACCATTACCAAAGACCAGTTTACCACGCTCTCCGGGTTCAAACTGGGTTCCAGGAATATATCGCCTGCCAGTTCAAATGCGACCACGGTTGTGTTGTATTTAACGGAAGCCATCGTGGGCACTCCCATCAGTGCTGCCCGTCAACAAATTTTACAATTTACAGCGAAGGCAAGCGTAGGAGGCAGCCGTCCCATATCGGCTACCTATACTTATCCGCAATCGGGTACTGCGTGCGATAGCAATAAAAGCCTGTTTAACCTTACGCTCTCCTATCCATTGATTCCGGGCGTAGCCGTAATACGGAATGGCGGTGCGAGATGGGTATATAATCACCCGGTTACGGGTGCAGCGATTTATAAGGCCTATGATGGCCGTACAACGAACTGGATACAGCAAACAATTACAAATACGGGAAATGCTCCAATCGGCAGATTCACGGTAGACACCCGTACGAATATGCTTGGTTGTATCAATGATACGGCAACCATTTATTATCAAATAGGAAACTCCGCGGTAAAGGCCGTACCTCGGGCTTACAGTTATTCCTGGCCCCTGGAACGTTACTACGATAATCACAATACTGACATGTTAACAAAGCCGGCACTGGTTGGAAAACCCATGCGGGTCATGTACACTGTTGAGGAAGAGGTTTCCGCCGGCACGGTTGTAAACCTGTGGATTCCAATCCTGGTTGGTACTTACGACAACTCTCGGTGGGGTACTCCGCCGAATGGAATAAATACCACTTACAATCTTGTGTACAAAAACCAGCGATTGGCAAGGTACATAAATGGAACAAGCACCGCATACGATCTCAATGGGAATTCGGTCAAAACTGTAAATACTCTCGAAGGCGGGTATGAATGGAGTCCCGTATTCATTTCGGCATTGGGAAAAGAACAGATAAAACCCGGAATGGAGAAACGGATAAATGTCCCGATATATTCCAATACCGTTAATCCTTCCAATGGTTACAGTTCCACGTTGCACATCCAGTTACCGAAATGGATGGAATTATACAACGATGGCAGCAATCTTAGCAATTCCGTCCAGTTGCGGGGACGTAATTTAGCAGTTGGCAATACCATATCCCACAACAGTACAACCAATACTTACAGTTTGACAGTACAAACGTCATTTGCCGATGATATTTCCATTCGATATAAAGGCAAGCCGAATACATTTGGCTATAAAGGCAATCAAACGGATACCATTCGATATTGGATTGACTGGGATCCCGGCTATGGCTTAGCGGCAGGCTCTGCCGCGCGTGCCGCCAGCCCGGTGATGGCGTATCACGCCAAGAATATCCAGCAGATAGAATATCTTGTAAACCCCGACGGAATAGCGCTCAACAGTTTCGCACTGGAACGTATCAGCCGGGGATTAAAAGTACGTACGGGCAGCGCGAGCAACCTCCGCACGCCCGACGACGGATCGCTGGCCGATTTCAGCGTAATAGACAATGAAATGTATCTTCAGGGAGATACCGGGCGAATTGTAGTGAAAGGACAGACGCTCGGCAATCCATACGAATACCTGTACGTGCTGGTCAACTCGGAGTACCGGTCTTATTTCAATTTTGTGGGCTTAAGTCAAACAAATCCGGATACCCGTGCAACTGTTTACGTCGACAACGGCACATCTTCTGTCACCATCGCTAACGCCACCATTGTAGAAAGCGGAGAGAACTGTTACTTAAAGTTTCGCAATACCGGCAAATTCCCTGCAAATAAGAACGTGAGAATCACAGTTCCATTTGTCGCCGGTAACACCACGTCAGGAAACAAAAGTCCTGTTAAAATAGAAGTTTACCTGTCGAATGTAAATATCAATACTCCCCTCAATCCACGGCCTGCCGACAGGCATGGTATGGAATTTGTATCGGGAAAATTCGGCGTGCACAACAAAACCGGCGGACTGGGGCAATCATATAACACTGCTCCGGCATCAGTAAACAATGGAACAACCACTATATCCCTGGGACTGATACGAACGGTCAGTAACAATGACGGATATGAATATGTCAACGAATATCGCCCCTACATGCATCCAACTACTATGACGATCAATATTCCGGCCGGTTATACTGCCGGTAACTTTAAAATAGCGAAACATGCCAGCTATCTTGATGCGAGTTCGTTGATAAAAGCAGATCATAGCATCCCTCCCCAAAGTTCGACCGTCCATTCGGATGGAAGCATTACTTACATCTACAATGTTGCCAGCATATACGATTTTACGGCAAATACATACGACAAGGCTCAGGCTGCAGGCCGTGCCGGTAAATGGATTGCGCCGGATGATTTTATATATTATCACGTTTATGTGGATTTAACGCCAACCCCCCAGGCTCCGTCTCTGGGAACCGTTCAAAGTACATTAAAATATAAGATGTTGCCCGATTATAAGGAAGAAATATCGCAAAATACAGTGAAGACATCCGTGAGCTATAACGGCGCCAGGGGCGAATTAACTGTCCCGACCGGTATAACAACGGTATTCGACTATCGCGTAACTGTGCCATCGGTCATTGCATCCATTGTTTCGTCGGCCGGTAGCGGCTCGCGCGCTTCCTGGCTGTATGCAGAAGGCAATATCCGGGATGTGAGCCTGCAAACCGGATCGAAAAACATCTCCGCTACTCCCGTTGCCGGCAATCAGGGGTACTGGATTCCATTGGGCAATTTAACCATGGGAACTCCGGTCAGTTATCAGCTAACCTATACCCATAACAGCATGAAAGCCCAAGGTGACAGCGTGCGCGTATATCTGGTTGCCGATTTCACCGGCGCCAACTGGAACCCGAATATGAGCGTTCCTGTCGATGTAAAAGATACGAAACATTTGGGAGAATCCGAATGGATCATTACGAAGCCATCAACCAATTCGGCGATTCAAGGCGCTATCACCGTTCCGAGCGCTAAGATCTCCTACGGTACCCCCTACAACGTAATGCTCCGCGTCGACGGCAGGGCAGGTGAGGCAGATTTGATCAACCCGGAAATAACGCTGACGGTTCCTTCCGATCAGATTCCCGGAACTTTTCAGTACGAATATCCCGGAGGCAGTGGCCAGTGGAAAAATATTCCCGCAGCGGCAATCTCCCGTTCCGGAAATCAAATTACACTCAAAAGTCTCAACTTCGAGAGTGCCGGCAACTTCGTCCTCTACGGCAACAGGGTGAATACAAGCGAAAGCGCCAGTATCCTGAATATCCGTATGCCTTTCTCTCCCGGCTGTAATACGATCCTGGATGGTTTCAGCTATACGGCTTCATTTGCCGGTAGAAACCTCATAAATAATGCAGTATCCAGTATAAACGATTTGATATCCGGCACGGTTACTGCGAATGTGCAGAGCAACTATTATTTTTCGACTGTTACGGATCTCGCGGCAGGCGTTTCCTTTGGCGGAAACAATAAAAACAATGTGTTGCAGGTGACGGTGAACAAGTGGACGGGAGAATTGTACGATATTTTCGACACGGACTCTTTAGTCATCATACTCCCCAAATGGTTGAATATAAACGGAGCGATCACAACCAGGAGCGATTTGCTTTCCGGATTAAACAATCAACCGGTTGCTTCGAAAGATATAGTGAATAAAGAAGGAAGCGGCGACCAGCGGCGCATCAGTATCAAATTACCGACAAACGTGCTGAATAGCGATGCTCAAAAAGCGAAAGACAAACCGTTTACCTATCACATCCCCATTGTATATACGGAAGATGCGCAGGACGCTGCCTTACGCGACCATCCGGAACACACTATCCGGACGGATGTTTATACGGTTGTACAGTTTGCGCCGGTAGATAAATGTGCTCAAGGTACTTCTTTCTCATTGGGCAATGCTTCAAAAAACATCGCCCTGTTGACGCTGAAAAGTGACAATCCGTATATCTACAACATAGTATCCCTTGGCAAGACGTTTAAGATTCAAGCCACTTCAGCCGGTTTCGGCGGTGGATGGTATGCAGATGAAAGCCTGAGTGATGCAACTTTGTTATCCTCCGGCGCCGCATACACTCACCCGTCCCGAACAGGGGCAGATACCGTGAGGGTGTTTGTAAAATCCCGCTTTAATGCCCGTGATTACGGAAAAATATCCGTCACCCTCCGCACGCCGCCCATCGACCTCTCCTGGCGTACGACCGCCACGGATGAAAACTGGCTCAATCCCGCCAACTGGACGACGAATCTGGGCGCAACGGAAGATCGTAAAGCATACTTGCCGGCCCCTGTCTCGAAAGTTACGCTGCCATCCGGCGCCAGCAAATATCCCGTCTTGACGGATACGGCGGCCTGTCGTATCATCCGTTTTGAACATGGCGCGGAACTTGGACGTCAGGATTTTCTGCACTATGACAGTGCGCGTGTGCAGTTGAACGTTGGCGCCAACCAGTGGTATATGTTCTCGCCGCCTCTGCACGATATGTACAGCGGCGACTTTTACCGGAACAACCCTGATCCGCAAGCCGACCGGCAAACGGCCTACACCATGCTTTTCAACGCCAAGAATCCGGAAACATCCGTTACGAAAAACAGCGAATGGACGGGGGCGTTTAATACTCCCCATGTGCTGTTAAAGCCCGGCAGCGGACTGGCTTTCTGGATTAACAAGCATGATGCTCCGTCTTATGTCCAGCATCCTGCTGTATCTTTCGACTTTCCGAAATGCGACAAGCATCATCATACATACAACCCCAACCGGTTTCCTCCCGGTAATATCACCGGCACTTACCAGACGGATCGTCCGCACAACGGTCGTTTTATCTATGAAGGTTCCGGTTCAACCAACGGTAGCGTGACACTGCAAGACGTTCATGGCAAAACAAACGGTGAAATTCTTGTGGGCAATCCATTCATGGCGCACTTGAATTTCGACAGCTTTTATGCAGACAATGCCGCCGCCCTGAACAGCTTCAACGGATACAAATTGGCTTCCGGAGCAGGAGCGAATGGCCTTATAAAGAGCTTTTACAGCTACAAAAAAGAAGGTGGCGTGTATGTTTCGACCGATCCGGCAGGTAATGTATCCGGTCTTATTCCTCCGATGCAATCGTTTGTCATCAACGTAAAAAGCGGCAAAACAGTGACCGCTAATATCCGCAGTCACACGAATGTTTCCGTAGCGCCAGCCGATGCTTTTCGAAATACAGACTTGGAAGAGCCGGCATCAAGTAGCTTGTTGAACATCCTCGCTACCTGCAATTCGGAGATCAGCAAGGCGATTATTTTGCAGCATGACGCGTACACTACCGCTTATGTGCCTTCGGAAGACAGTTACAAGCTCTTTGTTTCCAGGATGCTGAATTCGACTGATGTGCTGGAACCCATTCAGGTTTATACTCGTTCGAGCGATGGTTATGCCCTGGATATTAACTGCATCGGTACGAATGAACAGGATATTACCATCCCCCTGTGCATACGGACTTCAAAAAAGGGCGAAATAACGCTGAACTTTTCCGGCATGGACAGCTTCGGCGAAGGAACCGCTATTTACCTGCACGATACGCAGCATCCTGAAAGACTTATAGACTTAAATACTCAACCGGAGTATGCTTTTGACAAGACAGAGGATGAACTGTATCTGGAAAACCGCCTTTCATTAGTGATTGGTAAAACCTTGCAGCCACTTGGCATTGAAAGGGCTTCCAAATCATCTGCCGTTCGCGTCCTCAGCCTTTCGCCGCGCAAGCTTAAGATCGTTTCGGAGTCCGGAAATGCTTTGGGCAATATCCGGATAACGGATGCCGGGGGACGGGTTGTGCTGGATGAATCGTTGGTATCTTCTCCGACTTACGAGTATCAAACGCCTGCGGCCGGTATTTATGTCGTACGTGTTGGCGCAGAGGTGAAGAAAGTAGTCAGTATTCAGTAGTAAGCAGGGTGCGAAGAAACGGCGTTTCTTGGATGGTTGAAATTTCATTTGCCCAGGAAACGGCGTTTTTTGTATGGTTGAAATTTCAATGGCCCAAAAAACCGGGTTTTTTGCATGGTTGAAATTTCAGTGGCCCAAAAAACCGGGTTTTTTGTATGGTTGAAATTTCAGTGGCCCAGAAAACCGGGTTTTTTGTATGGTTGAAATCTCAGTGGCCCAAAAAACCGGGTTTTTTGTATGGTTGAAATTTCAGTGGCTCAAAAAACCGGGTTTTTTGCATGATTCAAAAAAAATCACAGTTCAAACAGACTTTGTTGCAACGGCCGCCCCTAACCGTTGCAACAAAGTCATTACGAATTACGATTTCAAAACATACGTGCGTCAGCCAATTTTTAGTTTTTTCTTCAATTCCTTTGTCAGAACGTCTTTGTGGACTACGATGACTGTAGTTTTGTATGCTACATAAGATTTGGAAGCGTACCAGGTACCTTTGTAAGGATTATCGGTTCCCCAGGAATTTTTCACCAAATAATATTTCGTGCCTTGCTGATCCTGTGCAGTTCCGTAGATAAGCATACCGTGATCGTCGGTTGTTTCGTAGTTATCGAAAGCCTGTTGCCGCAACTCTTGTGTGATTGTTTTTTCCGGTACGGGAATCTTCAGCGATGAGATTAAATCTTTCTCTTTTTCTTGCTTAAGATCTAACCATCGGGATTGATCTGATCCGGGAGCTTCTATGACATCCAAATCAGGGACAATGGCAATGCCTTTTCTGCTAAACCCTCTTTCGCTCACGTCGGAAGCCCAGCCAACTGTATAGCCACTTTCTATTGCGTTATCAATTACTTGCATCAATTCGTCCAGCGGAATATTGCAGGAAGTCGACCAGCGCCAATTGTCCGGAATCTCAAGTGCGAAGGACGTATAAAAAGGGTGATGCGTAAATGATGTCAGCGAAATATAATCTTCGGGGTGAATATCTAAAGACTGAGCAAAGCTTTGTGGTGTATATTCCTTCCCCTGACAGGAAAAACGGGTGGGAGATTCACCTAAATATGCGTTTAGAATCCCGCGGAAACCGTTCATCCATGCAGTCGATAATTTTTTGTTGGGATTCCTGATAACCGTTTCCACGTAAGTCTTTAATAATATATCCAATTCAGCATGATTATGTTTTTTTTCGCCGTAATTCAGTCCTGTCTGTACTTCATCGGGAACAATTCCATAGTCTTGGATACAATCCAGCACGTCGGCAAACGACCCTCCGGCTGCGAAATTGATATTTCCTTTCATCCGAACATATTTTGTCGCCTTATCTTCATAATTTTTGCTGGCGACAAACATTTCAGATAAATCATATTCTCCTTTTCCCTGACGTAATAATTCTGCTTCAATCAATCCAATACCGGAAAAAGACCAACAGGTGCCCGAACTTTGCTGATTTTTCACCGGCGTAATCGGAATCTCCTTGATGGTTGTAAACTGAAATACCTGTTCCTGCTTTTTTTCTGTTTCTTCTTGAGCAGATACTGTTGAAAACAGGCCAATAGCGCATAATAGAATAAAAATGTGTTTCATAAATAAATTGTTTTTAGATTATCTGTAATTTTTGTGCGAAGATAGAGAATTTTTGTGAAAAATGCGATATATTCTTCATAACGTCTCAAAAAAAGATTTAGCCGGGAATAATGAGTTTCACTGATTTTTTTCTAAATTTGTGACCTCATTTGGAAACATACGCTACAAGCTTAGTGCTCATAGTAGAAAGTTGTACTAAATTTTATGGCAAAAACAAAACAAAAATATTACACTGTTTGGGAAGGTCGGCAAACCGGCGTTTTTGATGACTGGGAAAACTGCAAGAAGCAGATTCTGGGTCATGAAAATGCAAAATATATGTCCTTCTCATCGAAAGAATCGGCATTGGCGGCATATCATTCCAACTATTGGGACTTTGTCAAAAAAGAAAAGAAAGATCCGGCGAAGAAAGAGAACATTTCCGGCAATTTTATCCATGAAAGCATCGCTGTGGATGCAGCTTGTAGCGGAAACCCCGGAAAAATGGAATACCGGGGCGTTTATACGGAAACCGGTCAGCAGTTGTTTCACGTAGGCCCAATGGAACAGGGGACGAATAATATCGGAGAATTTCTCGCCATCGTCCATGCACTGGCCTTATTGAAAAAAGAGCAAAGCTTGTTGCCCGTATATTCGGACAGTGTCAATGCCATGCTGTGGGTGAAGAACAAAAGATGCGGGACGAAACTGGAAAAAACGCCGGTGAATATGGCAATTTTTGACTTGATAGTTCGCGCAGAAAAATGGTTGTCGGAAAACACTTATACCACCCGGATTATGAAATGGGAGACGAAGGAGTGGGGGGAGATTCCGGCAGATTTTGGGAGGAAATAAATCTATACAAAATTTATACAGACTATTATGGACCTGGTAAAACAAGAATTATGGGATGATTCTTATAAAGATTATAATACCGAATTGGAAATAAATCAATCGAATCCTTTGGTTGAGTGGATAGAAACAGCATCTTCTTTTCGTAAAGGAGGAAATTCTTTGGAAATAGGCGTATTTCCGGGGATTTATACGGCAGTTTTTGGAAAACTCGGACATGAAATTAACGGAATAGATTTGACAGCACGAGTTACCGAATTGAATCAGGTATTCAGATCAAAAGGTATGAACGTTGGAGAATTTCTTCAAAAAGACTTTTTTGAGTTTAAGCCGGATAAAAAATATGATATTGTTTTTTCTCTGGGTTTTATAGAACATTTTACGGACTATAAGAGTGTTATCGCTAAACATTGTGAATTAGTTGGTGATAACGGCATCATCCTGATAGCTGTTCCGAATTTTCGAGGGAAATTGCAATATTTACTTCATAAGATGGTAGATAAAGAAAATCTGAATAAGCATAATCTCCGATCCATGAATCCTAAAGATTGGGAAAATACATTGGTTCGAAATGGTTTTGATATCATAAAACAAGGCTACATTGGAAGCTTTGATTTTTGGACAGGATTACAAAAACGAAATCATTTTCAAAGAGCGCTGGAGTTTTTTCTGGTACATCGGATAACGCCATTATTAAGCCGAATTTTATCGAAGCCATCCGCGTTTTACTCTCCATATTGTGGCATTATTGCCCAAAAGCACAAAAACGGACAAAAAGATACAAAGTTATGATTATTGTTAGATTAATGGGAGGGCTTGGAAATCAGATGTTTCAATATGCAACAGCCCGTTCTTTGTGTTCGTTTGGGAATAAGCTGAGGGTGGATTTGGATTTTTTTCGCCAAAACAATGAGAGTACGGATATTTTTACTGCCAGAGAATATGAACTGGATATTTTCAGTGCAATCAACATTCAAATCGTTCGTAAAAGCACGCTGAACATGTTCCTCAAGGAAACATTTTTCTGTAAGTTATGGAGAAAAATATGCTATCCTCATCGCAGAATAGTCCGGCAGACTGATTGTGGATTGCCTGTTATTCCTGCGAATACAAGGAATGTATATTTGGACGGATTTTTTCAGTCCGAGAGATTTTTCGGTAACATCAGGGACGTTATTTTGTCGGATTTTACTTTCCCCGAATTAGATGAAAGGAACCGGATAATCTTGAACCGGATAAAAAACTCGGAAAACAGCGTGAGCATACACATCCGGCGAGGGGATTATACCAGGAAAGCGATAGCGGATTTTCACGGTATTTTGCCGACGGAATACTATGAAGCGGCCATTCAGCATCTTTCCGGTCGGATTTCCGGCCAGTTGAATTTTTTTATATTTACCGACGATCCGGAATGGGTAAAATGCCACTTACCTATAGACAATTCTTATATTGTAGAGGGAAATACTGACAAAAACAGTTGGAAAGATATGGCATTGATGACTCATTGCAAACATCACATCATCGCCAACAGCAGTTTCAGTTGGTGGGGAGCGTGGTTGAATCCTTCGTGTGATAAAATAGTGATAGCTCCGGATCGATGGTTCAAAGCAATGCCTGCCGAAATAATCCGAGATTTGATTCCGGAAAAATGGACCGTATTGCCGGTTGTTGAGTGATCATTACAAAATATTAAACGATTTGAGATGAAAATAGGAATCTTATACATTTGTACGGGCAACTACACGATCTTTTGGGATCGTTTTTATCAATCTTCGGAAAAGTTTTTACTGAAGGAGCATGAAAAACATTATTTCGTATTCACTAATGGAGAGATAAACAAACATAATAATCCGTTGGTAAAAACCATTTTCCAACAAAAATACGGATGGCCTTTTGATACCTTATATCGGTTTAAATTCTTCCTGGAAGCGGAAGATGATTTGAAAAAAATGGATTATCTGTTTTTCTTTAATGCTAATCTGGTTATTATGGAACCGATCGGGGATGAAATTCTTCCTGGAGAACAGGATGAATTGGTTGTCACACAGCATCCCGGATTTTTTTCCAAAAAGAGAAAAGAATTTACATACGAAACAAGGAAACAATCGAAGGCATACATTCCACCGGAGAAAGGCAGTGTTTATATCGCCGGTGGATTGAATGGCGGGAAAACCAATCAATACCTGCAGATGGCACATGCACTTTCCGGAGATATCGACGATGATTACCGGAATAATATCGTCGCCATTTGGCATGACGAATCGCACATCAATCGTTATATTATAGACAGGCAGGTCAAAATTCTATCTCCCGCCTATCTTTACCCCGAAGGCGGAGATATCCCTTTTGAAAAGAAGATTATCATTTTGGACAAAACTCATTTCGGAGGACATGAAAAGCTTCGGAACATGTCTAAACTGAAAGCAGAGTATCTGGAAATCGGCAACGAAAAGCAACAGCCGCTTTTTTCCCTCTTAATGGCGAATTATAATAATGCAAAATATTTGCCTGATGCAATAGGATCGGTGCTGTCTCAACATTACCTGCACTGGGAAATTATTCTGATCGACGATGCTTCGACCGATGATTCCCTTGCTGTAATAGAATCTTTTGCATCTCAGGATTCTCGCATCAAAGTTTTCAAAAACGAAACCAATCGAGGTTATGCTAAAACGCTTGTACGCTGCATACAAAATGCAGGGGGAGAAATATTGGCGACACTCGACCCGGACGACACACTGGCCGATCCCGACGCCCTCTCTATCATGGTGAACGCACATATCCGCCATCCGGAATGTAGCTTGATATATTCTTCCATGTTTGTATGTGACGAATTTTTGAATAAACAGCATATCTACGAATGGAGCGGAATGATGGGCAATGGCGATTTCCTGATTACGCGGGATAACTCCATATCTCATTTTGCAACTTTCAAACGATCTTCTTACGACCGGACAGAGGGAATTAACCCTGAAGTCAAAAATTCCGTTGACCATGAAAATTATTTCCGGTTAGAAGAAGTTGGTCAACAGAAGTTTCTGGATATACCTCTGTACAATTATCGGGTCAATACCCATAGCATGTCTGTTGGCACGCATGAAAAAGAAATTGATGCTTACGACTGGCATTGTCGCATATCTGTTGACGCCATTCGACGGCGTATGAAAGCCAATGCGACACTGTACATGAAAAATCGTACGGTATATCACCGTGATATGCTTTATTACCGGTTGTGGGTAGAACGAAAAAAGTCATATAGAAACATGTGCTACAAGCTTCTCTCCATCACTATGGAATATTTGAGGAACGAAAAAATTGATAGATTTTTATTTCGGGAAATACGGAAATTCTTATGTTCGTTTCGTCAAAAGAATGTGTTAAAGATTGGGTTTAAGACTTCCATCCCTGCATTGAAAATCTTGTTTATCGGTCATGAATCATCTCTTACAGGTGCACCGGTAATTGGTCTCAGTTTATTAAAATGGTTACGGAACCAATGGAATATCCGGATAGATATTTTATTGCAAGACGGAGGCCCTTTATTATATCAATATGAACAAATAGGGCCAACTTTTGTGTGGAAAAAACGGCAAAAGTTTTTAGACCGAAAAATATCTAAACTTTTTCATTTGAAAGAGATAAATTTGCGACAAAGAAGATTTTTGAAAAAATGCCGTTGGGCGAGATATGACATTATCTTTGCCAATTCCGTCGCTTCTTCATGGCATGCATACAAAGTAAAAAATATGATTGATGCCCCTTTGATTATGTGGGTACATGAATTGACTCAGGCTATCAATTTACATTGGAAACCGGATTTGAAAGAGAAATTCATGGCTGTATGCGATCATTATATTGTTGTATCTGCATTTGCCGGACAGAATCTGACACAAAATTTCGGGATTCATCCGGATAAAATATTATTGACATATGGATTTTTACCTGATACTTTGCCGAAAATCAGAAATGAAATTTTCAGGAAAGATTTGGCTATTCCTGACAATGCATTTTTGACGGGATTTTCCGGAACAAGCTATTGGTGGAAAAGTTTTGAATTACTTCCTTTGCTGGCAAAAAAAGTACTAAATAAAAATAGTCAGATTGAATATTATTTTCTTTGGATTGGAGGAAATAAAAAAGACAAGGAGTATATGCAAATGGTGTCTGATGCACAAAAACTGGGCGTAGCAGACAGAATTTATTTTGTCGAAACAGTCCCTGACCCGGAACAGTATTTTGATATGTTTGACGTTTTTGTGATGATGTCCAGGGAAGATACATTCCCATTGGTATGTTTGGAGAATGCATATTTAGGTAAGCCTATATTGTGTTTTGAACAATCGGGTGGGATGCCTGAATTTGTTGAAGAAGATGCTGGCTTTATTGTTCCTTTTCTGGATTTGGATAAAATGGCAGAAAAGTTGATTTATTTGTCGGAAAACAGAGATACAGTCAAACGATTAGGCATGAATGCACAGAAAAAAGTAAAACAACAATTTAATATAGAAATATCGGCACCAAAAATACTTGATTTAATACGATATTATTCAAATAAAAACAGATAAAAAACTCTTGTACATCAGGCATGCTTTTCACTCCAAAACAAAATCCAATGATTTTTTACTGGATATTTTGAAAGAAAAGTATGATATTGAACTTTTCGATTTTGATACCTATTCGGATGATTATCCTGTTTTTGAAAGGCTGAAAAACAATTTCATGTGGGCATTGTGAAATAATGCTTTTTCATTTTCTCCAGCGCCAACCTTTTTTTCTTCCGAAAACTTCTTTCAGCATTCTTTATTTGCCGACTGAGTTTACGCCGAAAAGCTTTCAGACAACCTGCAAGATACAGTTTTCGGTCGCCCCGTGAAAATGCTTTGATCTGTTGATTAATAAATCTATTGGAAAGCATGGGAAAAAAATCCCTGTTCCTGATGAGAAAACTTTCCAGTAGATCGTAGTCATTCAGGTGGGTGTCACAATTTTTCGACTTAAAAAAATCTCTTGCCCAATTGAAAAAAGCAACGCTTGCCTGCATTTTCCGAATCCCGGTATCGGACGATTCAAACAGGGAGGAGATATTTTCGCCACTGTATCTCCAAAGTACTTTGGCTCCTTTGACCGTTACAATGCCTTTTTCAAATCCCAGTTTAATCCAGGTTGCATGATCGGAACCCCAAGCCATATCGAAATACTGGAATCGTCCGTTATCAAAGAAATGTTTTTTGTTGAAAATACTGTCGCTTACAAAACTCCAAACAGTGTGCCGGACAGTTTCCCGAAAATACGACGCAGCACTCATCAACGGAGGATACTCGGCACGGACTTCTTTCAGTTGAGAAAAGCGGTCGATAATATTTACGTCAAAATGGTATATATCGGCTTCCGTTTCCTGCAATGCATGATAAAACAACTCCACACACCGGTTATCCATTACGTCATCGTCGGAAAACAACCAAATCCATTCTTCATCCTCTACCATGTCGATACAGCGTTCCCATTGAGATACCAATTTTTTTTTGCCGATGTTTTCGTCAAATCTTTTGTAAACAATCCGGATTTGATGCGTATATTTTTCAATAATGGAATATAAATCGTCCGGACTGGAGTCATCGCCGATATAAAGCGTAAAATCTTTGCATCGCTGTTGTGCTATGGACGCCAATCCTTCTTCCAAGAAAGTCGGTTTGAACGCCGGAATAACTATGGCAAGACTATTGTTCATTCTCTATTAATCGCATTGCTTAGGATTTGATGATAGATATTTAATCGTTCTTTCACTTGCCGGTCACTACTGTATTGCTCTATTTTTTTCTGAGCATTTGCAACCATTTTTTTGCATGTTTCCGGATTATCGAGCAAATATACCACTGCGTCGGCAAAACTTTCAGGATCATCTGCTATCAGGCAATCTTCTTTGTGTATCAAGTCAATACCTTCTACTCCGACGGTAGTCGTTACCAACGGACAACCATTTACCACGCCGTCCAGAATTTTTATTCTCATGCCGCTTCCAATTCGGATGGGAACAATCATGATTCTGTTTCTCAATGCACAGGAAAGATCCTCAACAAAACCGGAAAAATAGATGGAAGGATACATCGACAGATATTTTTCAACGATAGATTTTTTCCATTCTCCTGTAATGTATAATTTTACATCTCGATTCTTTTCTCTGACAAGACTCCAGCACTGAGACAAAAACCAATCCAAACCATCTTTATTCGGAAAATGATTGACACCTCCTAAAAAAACAATTTCATGAGAAGGCTCAAAGTCGATGGATACAAATTGAGGAATTATTCCCGTCGAAGGCGATGAAAAAACAGGTACTTTCGGTATATATTGTTTAAGTTTTTGTTTGTCGGTCTCAGAAAATGTCAGGATACTGTCATAATTCCGGAGACAGGCAATTTCATAATCGCGGAAACAGCGGTAAAAATACCTGTCGGCGGGAGTGATCTGTTGCAAAAGAGACAACTCTATCTCCTGCCGTACAAAACGGATTTCATGATGCATAAATATCTTGATAACATTTTCAGGTAAAGCATGTATTAAATCTATCATGTCGAAAAATTCTACCTGAATGATGTCGAAATCTTTTTGAGCAGTGTGGAATATGTAGTCGATAAACGATTCTTCCCAGTGTTTACAATGTCTGGTGGACAATGTCGCATGTTGGCGAATGGGGTCGGATACGTTATTCTGTCTGAGTAAGCGGGCTATTTTCCTGTCCAGGGAAGCCCTTAAAGCATACAGCAACTTATAGTATCTGGAATGTTTGGTTGCAGCTATTTTTTGCACAGGATCATATACGAAGAACGTCACTTCCGGCCATTTAGTTTTCAGTATTTCTATGTTTTGTCTATCGGTTGGATTACTTGCCCGAACCAGCAAAGAAATGGAAACATACCCTTTCAAACCGTTTATCATATCAAACTGCGCACGGTTTCCGCCGGAATGAAGCGGATATGGTATATATGGAGTTATAATCAGCAAATTCATTGTAGAATGTAATTTTTCCCCACAAAATTACATGAAAATTTTAGATTTTATTCTTCATGTAAAATTTTATTTTTAATTTCGTCTTTCAATATCAATTGTTATGATGGATTTATCTATTGTCATTCCTTTTTACAAAGGCGCATCCTATATTAATAAATGTATTCAAAGCATCATAAACGCATACGCATGGTCTCGGCAACTCATCCGATATGAATTGATTGTTGTGGTTGATTCGCCCGATGAAGATTCCATTATTTTCATGGAGCGAATGAAAACACAATATATCGATGCAATGTCTTTGAAAATATATGTGAACGACTGCAACAGAGGAGTAGCCTGGAGCCGGAACTACGGTTTGTCTCAAAGCAAATGTACATTTGTAACATTTATCGACCAGGACGATTGGATGAACTTCAATTATTTCTCCGTACTGGAAAAACAGTTGGACAATCGCTACGATTGTCTGCTTCTGAATGGGTATTGGTATTTTTCGGAACGAAAGAAATACAAACAGGTTCATTTTGTGAAACCGGATTTCAGTTTTGAGGCTATCTTGCGCCAACGCTATCCTGCACCAACACCCGGTCTGGTGATCTTCAACCGCCAACGCTTGCTGTCGGACAATCTTTTTCCGGATATTTCCGACGAATACAAAGGTTGCGATGACTGGGCTGCCTACCTGCAATTATCACTTGAACGGAAATCTTTGAAATGCTGTTATGTAGCTACGCCGATATTTATTATTTGCAAACACAACTCCAATTACAGCAGCAGCTTGATGCACATGTTTCTGTGCGACTTCGCCGTATTGGAACATTTCCGGAAATTACTCCCGGAAGGCAAGCGAAAGCGCTTGATGGATACCATTATCAAACTCAAATATTTCCGCATAGACCGGGATGTACACCGGATGACAAGAAAAGAACTGATAAAAAAACACGGACTTGCCGTTTATTGTCAATATCTCTACAATAAACGAATTTTTTGGAGGTACATTGGCTGGTGGATCAATAAAAAACGGTTTGCTCTGTTTGGTCGGATTGACATCAGAGATTGACATCAGAGCTTGATGTGTTCTTTCAGGAAAGTTTCCAACAGGTTTGTCGATTTCTCCCATGAAAATTGTTGTATGAACCGATGACCTGCCTGGGCAAGGCGGATTCTCCGGTCGGGATGAGAAATGAGTTCCATGATCGCTTCAGCCATTTGTTGTGGCTGTTGCGGCTGCACTTGCGAGGCCGTTTCTTCCGATGCGTAATCCTGATGTCCGGAGATTTTTGTACAAATCAAAGCGCATCCGCAGTGCATAGCCTCGGCAGGCGGAAGCGCCCAGCCTTCCTGCAGACTGCTGGTGATATATATGGCCGATTGATTGTATATTTGACACAAATTATGGGGCTTTTTATGGAAAATCATCCAGTCCGGCAAATCGTCTGGAGCGTCAAACACGCTGAAAAGATTTACAGTCAGGTCAGGTATGCGTTTTTTTACTGTATGCAATGCTTCCAATCCGTACTTTGTACCTTTTCTTTCCTGTATGTGATACATCATGCACAAACTCGCAGGATTCCGATTTTCTATGGGATTCACCAGATGAAACGTATGTGTATCTATGGCATTAGGCAAAATAAACACAGGTTTTTGGGTGAATGAACTGACAATTTCACGCAAACCGGATGCAATGACAATATTATGTACGCCTTTCAAATCGTAAGAACGATGTACGGCTGCAGTATCTCCCGTCCATATTTCATAATCCTGAATCAGATTTACTTTTATCCCCTTGCGGAGAGCAAGTTTTTCTACATCAAAGCCCAATTCCCACCAAGTATAGATGATAACATCGGCATCCGGCATATCTTTATCCGTTACTGAGCGAACATATTGCACTTTACAAGTCTTATGAAACTTAAACCAGAAAGGAAAAAACGAATTTTCAACATTTTTCAGCCAACGGGCAATGGGATACATCCACGCCGAATATCGTTGAAATCTTTTGCGCAAATGCAAGACACGGATGTCGTGTCCTCTATCGGCCAGATGATTAGCATATTCGTACATCACCTTCAGACCACCGCCGGGCGATTTTGTTCTGTATGGGAGTAAAAAATTAATTGTCATATACAGGGTTCTTTTTTACCGGATTACGGGTGTAAATGTACATGAAATTTTTCAATTACACATAGACGGGGTGGAAATTTGAAGAGCCGCAGTGCTTAATCTAAAATATTTTTGTCATTCGATTTGTATTTATAAATTTATTTCCTTTCCTTTGTTAAACATTTTTTACTAAACTAATTCTACTCTCAATAGCATAGAGATGGCATATCAAACACAACAGAAGCAATGCGTTGTCGTTTTTCCGATTTACCGGAAAATTCTAAATGACGAACGCGATTGTTTGAAGCAAGCAATCAGAATGACGTCCGATTTTCCACATGTATTTATTGCACCGGAATCTCTGGAGATTGACGAATCGTTTTGCGAATCGTGGTCAATTCCGGTCGTTCGTTTCAAAAATGAATATTTCAGCAACATTGCCGGATATAATGAATTGATGCTTTCGCTTGAATTTTATCAGACTTTTTCCGCATACGAATATATTTTGATTCACCAAACAGATGTTTATCTGTTCAAACCGGAACTCGAAGCTTGGTGTAATAAAGGATACGATTATATCGGCGCGCCCTGGTATAAACCGTATAAAAGAAAGAAAGTCGTGTGGGATAAATTTTTATTGTCTGTTTTCCCTTTTTTTATTTCAAGGAACCGGAAGAATCGATATGCTCGCCGCAATGAAGTAGGAAATGGCGGACTTTCTTTGCGGAGAACAAGTACATTTATAGAAGTAATTCAAAAGGCGCCGAAATCCTTACTCTTCCTTTATAAGTCGAATCCGAAACACTTGTTTAATGAAGACATATTCTGGTCTCTGCTGGCGCCAAGAATCCTGAAGACATTTAAAAAACCAAGTTGGGAAGAAGCTCTGCGCTTCGCTTTTGAAACATATCCGGAAGAAGCATACCGGAAAATCGGAAAACAACTACCATTTGGATGTCATGCTTTCAATGTACACGGACGGAAGTTTTGGGAGCAATTCATTCCCGTAAGAATGAGAAAACATTTGCTGATTGATTTGTATGCATTGAGTAATCCCACTTGTGGTTTTGGCCAAATAAGTTTGAATTATGAGCGTCATTTTGGTCCGATGTATTTAGACGACATGGAATTTATTTTTCTCGTCCCAGACGCCTATCAAGGCAATTTCGGAAGAAAATACCTCCCGCTGAGAAATTTCAACCGGACACACGATAATTTTTCCGGAATAGATTTGTTCCATATCACGAACCAGCAACGAACCTATCGAAAGTTACCAACCGAGATACCGATTGTTTTTACGATTCACGATTTGAATTTCTTATACGAAAAGTCACCGCTGAAAATCAAAAAATATTTGCACAAAGTCGGAAACTTAGTGAATCAAGCTACGGTTATCGTTGCCATATCCCACTTCGTTGCCAACGAAATACGCAAGAATTTTAATTTGAACGGCAAACAACTTAAAGTGATTTACAACGGTGTAGAACGAATAGACGAAGCGCCGGACGCAAAACCTGCTTTTGTAAAAGACGTAAACCGTCCTTTCTTTTTCACTATCGGGCAAGTGCGCACGAAGAAAAATTTTCACGTCTTGTTAGACGTCCTGAAAGCATTTCCGGAATACGATTTATACATTTGCGGCGAAGACCAGCGGACGTATGCAAAAACAATCCGGCAGCAAATTGCGAATGAATCCATCCACAATGTTTTTCTACCGGGCACAATTTCCAATGAAGAGCGGGTGTGGTTGTACCGAAATTGTCAGGCATTTCTATTTCCTTCCAAATACGAAGGGTTTGGCTTGCCTGTCCTTGAAGCCATGCAATTTGGGAAAGCAGTATTTTCTTCTCCCATGACCAGCTTGACGGAAATTTGTGGTGGACATGCTTTCCTTTGGGAAGATGATTTCAACCCCTCGAAAATGATTCGTTTGATTCAAGATGAATTGCCCGGCTTTTATCAGAATAAAGAACGTATTGAAGAGATGAAAACGTATGCGTTCTCGTTCAGCTACGAGAAACATATTCGCCAATATCTTGAACTTTATCAGGAACTGCTTCGGTAAGAAAATTTTCCGAGAGCTTTTTCAACATCGGATTTAATTTGTTCCACACGGCATCGACCGTTATCAATTCGAATTTTTCGGAAAAAGACAGTGCCCGAGATACCGCTTGTTCGGAAATATCCGACGCTTGTATTCCTTGAAACCGTTCATTGGCATTGGGAAGCCATTCCTTTTTTTCGATGCCCGGAGGATAAATGGCGAACGATGGAATGTCCAGCGCCTGAGAGATATGTCGCGGCCCTCCCTCGTTGCCCAAAAAGAAATCAACATTGGCAAACATAGCTGCTACCTCTCTGAGATCATGAGCTTCGATACGGGTGAAAATACGAGGATGATGATCCATTTCTTCCTGTAGCTGTTGAGCGAATAGTTGCTCTTCTTTCCCTCCAAAGTTGAAAATAAGTTGGCAATTATATTGATTGAGGATACGGAACAGGAGTTCCTTCATTCGTTCCTTATCCCAGATCTTATATCGCAGGCGGGCTGTGACGGCGCAAACAATAACCGGTTGCCGGAAATCAATCCCTTGCCTTTGCATGTATTGACGGAATTGCTCTTTTTCGGCAGCGGTAACATATAATTTGAAATTTCGCTCGTATTGTATGGGAAATGCCTTTGCTAAAGGATGTAACAGTCGAAGATTCATATCCACCGCATCATTCGTTCCATCGAAATGATTGTCAACCCGGTAATTTTGGAGCACATAATTGTACGATTTCTTTTTGCCGATTCTGTAAGGCGTAGCAAGTGAGAAAAGGCAGAAAAACAGCGTTCTGATCGTAGAACGGGTATCTATAATGACGTCATACGCATTGTTTTTGACAATCTGACGAATCTTTTTCCGGTAATTGGAAAAACTCGCCAAGTCTTTTTCACTGAAAGTAATAAGATGGTCTATATCCGGATGATGCAAAAACAAAGGAGCAATATTCTCGTTCAACACATAATCAATCGTTGCCATGGGAAATGTTTTCTTTAAAGAGGAACAAAGCACCGATGAAATGACGGAATCTCCCACTCTTCGGAATCGTATGATTAGAATTTTTTTTATGTCTCTACGCATATTAAAAACAATTTATGGAAAACGAAGGTAAGGAAAATATTGTAATCGTGCAAAAATATATTTTTCAAGTATTATCTTTGTCGGCATGAAAATAGGATTTGATGCCAAACGGGCTATGCAAAACCATACCGGATTAGGTAATTACAGCCGGTATGTTATTGAGATATTATCCAAGTATTATCCAAGAGATGCGTATGTTCTCTTTTGTCCGAAAAAAAAAGAAAATCGCCGGCTGGATGCCATTCTGACGAGGGAAAATATTTCTTTTGTTTTTCCATCGGGGTTTTTCGGAAAGTTATTATCCGCCTTGTGGCGGATATGGTGGGTGAAGAACGATATAAAACGGGAAAAGATACATATCTTTCACGGGTTGAGCAATGAATTGCCGCTTGGGATACGGCATTCGGGCGTCCAGTCGGTTGTATCCATTCATGACTTGATTTTCCTGCGATACCCTCAATACTACAAGCCCATCGACCGGTTTATCTATCGCCTGAAATTCAGGTACGCCTGCCGGAAAGCCGACAGAAT
>JAISFI010000409.1 GCA_031263685.1 Dysgonamonadaceae bacterium
TTATTGTCCACATCATATAATTCAAAGAAACGGGTGCCGGCCTTTTTTACGGCAAACGATTCGCTGCGATTATTAAAATCGGTAAAGGCAACAGATTCGATGCGCGTAATTTTGGTAGAGAAAACAGCGTGCGATTCCCAGTCTCTGGCATAAGGCGAGAATTGGGCGGAAATATAGCCTCTAAAACCGGGCACATTGACAATATAGGGTTCATCCATCCCTTCCAGCAGTGCATAATTGCCCAGATTGTCCTGTGTTTCCGGCCCGAAATAGTAAACTTTAGAAAGCCGTTCCTTTACAAAAAAGGGATGTCCGAAAAGGGTAAGCTTCGGCAGCATTTGATAGATTTCTACCTTGATGCCGCCAGTTGCAATACGCTTGCTGATATTGACTACAGCGGTTCTGGGCACCGGTTCGCGTACCGTAATATTGCACAGTTTCCCCATTACCGACTCTATCTGATGGGAGCTTGCTGTAAGCGTATCATCCAGCGTCCAGCCCTGTGGGGTGCGCTTCAGCAGCACGTGTGCCCCCTGCATGTCGGCCACAAAGATTTTGGTGATGTTACTGGTATCCTTGACCGCAAAAACACCCGAAATTTCCTGCATATCGTCATCTAAGGAGAAGACATTGTTTTTATACAAAATCATAGCTAATGAGGCTATAATCAAAACTCCAGCCACAATCAGCCATATTACATTTCTCTTCATTTTGTTACCTTTTTTTAATTTTTAAAACGGAGTGCAAATGTACATGAAATTTTTTAATGTACACGCAGGCGGATAAAAATTGCAGGAGAATCAATATTCCCCTCGTGTCATAAGCTGATGATTGCGTTATACAACTCTCTCATCCTCTTTCGCAAATGCAGCACAGCGTAGTGCTTGCGCGACAGGAGCGTGTTCACCGGAATGCCGGTCGTCCGTGCAATTTCCTTTACCGGAATCCCGTCCATTTCCGTCAACTCATAGATTTCCCGCTGTTCGGGCGGAAGTTCCGCAAGGGCGTTCTCCAGTTCCGTCCAGACCAGCGAACGCATGTATTCCGTTTCGGGCGAAGGCGACACCCCGTCATTGCTAAACAGCACTTCCGAAAAATCTTCCAGCATCTCCATGTCGCCGTCGTCGTTCCGCCGGTACGCAGGCATTTCTTCTTCGCGCTTTTTGGCGGCGTGGTTGATAATCGTATTCCGCGCCACGCGATAGAGCCACGCCGATACCTCCTCAATCGGGTTCATGGCGGTATTGACCGTTTTGACTAATTGATAAAAAACATCCTGCAAAATATCTTCCGCATCTTCCCTGTTCGCAACCCGGTTGCGGATAAAGGATTTGAGTTGCGGTTGATATTTTGCAATCAGTTTCTCCGTGTCATGCTGATTTTTTACCGGCATCCTACTCCTGATTTTCGGTTTTATCTTCATGGAAAAGATCGTATCCGAAACCATGGTGGGAAGGGCGTTTTTTAATAAACTCCTTTCGTTCTTCGGGCGTCATCCGCATCCACTTTTCGCGGATGGGATTGTGATGATGCTTCATCATTCCCATTCCCCAAAAACAGCCGGCGCCCATGCCGCCGAAAAGTATCCGGGCAAGAGCCAGCAACCCCCAAGCCTGCCAGATACTGATGCACGTCAGTCCGAAAGTAACAGGCATCAGCCAGTTCCACAACAACATAACAACTACGCCAAATCCGGCAATTGCCGCCAGCGCAAGGACAATGTGTCCTACAAGATGAATTCTTCTTTTCATACATTTATAATTTTATAATTCAACAATATCTTTCTACCATTTCAATTGCCCGACTGGGACATATTCGCACGCACCTTCCGCATCCCGTGCACTTTTTGGGATCATCCAGGAAAGTACATGTTTTGCCTTGCACTTTATCTGTAACCAGCGCACAGCGCCGGCAGATTTCAACACACACTCCGCAATTGCAGCATTTGTCTTCGATGACATCTGCGATTAATTTACTCCAAAACATATTTTATCCATTTAAGATTATATCAAATAGTCGGGAATTGCTTTTCAGGAAAAATTCCCTTCTGCTTATGAAGACAAATGACGGGGAAAAATATTTTATAAAAAAGCTGTTCCCGATCGGGAACAGCTAATGAAACACCCACCCCTCTAAAAAATGTGTAATTCCTCAGAGCGGTAGGTGTTTCGTATTAACCTTTTATAAACCTTAAACCTTAATCTCTACATCAACGCCACTCGGTAGTTCGAGTTTCATCAAAGCATCAATTGTCTTTGATGTTGTGCCGTAAATGTCCAATAGTCTTTTGTAAGTAGAGAGTTCAAACTGCTCTCTTGATTTCTTGTTTACAAAAGTAGAACGGTTTACGGTAAAGATTTTTTTGTGGGTAGGAAGAGGGATAGGACCAATAAGTACCACCTTGTCGTCTTTGGCGGCATTTACGGTCTTAACAATCTTCTCTGCCGATTTATCAACCAGTGAATGGTCGAATGATTTTAATTTAATTCTAATTCTATGACTCATATTAAATTACTATTTACTTCTATTTAGTTTTGATTTTAAGGCTTTTACAGATTCGATAATCATAGGCATTTCCCTTCCTTAATCATAAGCTCTTTCACGTCATTGGGAACCTCGGCGTATTTCAAAAATTCCATGGAATAGTTGGCTCTGCCCGATGTGATAGAACGCAGGTGGGTTACATAACCAAACATTTCCGATAAGGGAACTTGCACTCTAATTACCTGAAAACCAATTTTAGCATCAATCTGTTCCACTAATGCGCGCCGGCGATTCAGATCGCCGGTTACATTGCCTACAAACTCATCGGGAGTAATGATTTCTACTTTCATAATCGGCTCTAAAATAGCCGATTTTACCCGTTTGCAAATTTCTCTGAATGCGAGCTTGGCACAAATTTCAAAGGAGTAAGCGTCAGAGTCCACCGGATGGGTTCTCCCGTCTGTCAGCGTAACTTTCAATGCTTCAATCGGAAAACCGTATTTCCCGTTAGACATGGCTGTTTTGAAGCCCTTTTCAATTCCTGTTACGTACTCTTTCGGTATTAAGCCCCCTTTTATTACGTTTTCCAATACCAGCCCTTTGGCATCTAACGGTACAGGTTCAATTTCACACTCAAACTCGGCAAATGCGCCTCGTCCACCTGTTTGCCGCTTGTAGGTTTCCTTATGCTTATAAGGCTCTATAATAGCCTCCTTGTAATTCACTTTGGGTTTCCCATGATTACAATCTACATTAAACTCGCGTTTCAGACGGTCTAACAGAATGTCAAGATGCAATTCGCCCATGCCGCTAATCAGAATTTGGCCGGCGTCTTCGTCTATTTTTACCACAAAAGTGGGATCTTCTTCCGCCAATTTAGCCAGCGCGATCATCATCCTCTCTTCGTCATCTTTCGTTTTGGGCTCTACAGCGATTTGGATTACCGGTTCAGGGAAATCAATATTTTCCAGAATAATCGGATATTTCTCATGCGTGAGACTGTCGCCGGTTCGGATCGCTTTCATCCCCACCAAAGCTACAATATTTCCGGCCGATACTGAACTTTGCACAATCTGCTTGTTGGAGTGCATCTGCAAAATTTTAGCAACGCGTTCCCGCTTGCGTGAGGCTACATTGTAAATAATGTCGCCCGTTTTTAGCGTCCCCGAATAGATTTTAATAAAGGTAAGTTTGCCTACGAAAGGATCGGTAGCAATTTTGAATGCCAGCGCCGAAAAGTGCCCGTTAGGGTCAGATTCACGTATCTCTTCTTCATTACTGTTCGGATTAATTCCTTTTGCCGGCGGCATATCCATAGGGGAGGGCAAATAGCGTACTACGGCGTCAATTATCTTTTGCACGCCTGTATTTTTGAAAGATGAGCCACATAATACCGCTGTAATTTTGTTTTCCAGCGTAGCTTTGCGCACCGTATCCATCAGCTCTTCTGGGGTAATGGAGTCAGGATTGTCGAAATACTTAACCATCAACTTTTCATCGGTTTCGGCCAGGGCCTCAATCATGAACATGCGATATTTTGCTGATTCGGCAATCATGTCTTCCGGAATATCATGCTCGTCGTATTTCACCCCCTTACTCTCTTCATCCCAAACGTAGGCTTTCATCCTAATCAGGTCAATAACCCCTGCGAAAGTCTCTTCGGCACCTATCGGCAGTTGAATAGCCACCGGATTAGCGCCCAGTCGCTCTTTGATTTGGTCTAAAACGGCATAGAAATTTGCGCCGGTTCTATCCATTTTGTTGATATAGGCAATACGCGACACGCCATACTTGTCGGCCTGTCGCCAAACGGTTTCCGATTGGGCTTCTACGCCGCCTACAGCGCAAAAAATAGCGACA